>JAKDNL010000647.1 GCA_030451825.1 Pseudonocardia sp.
GTCTCGCCCTCCTTCTCGCCCCCCTGGCCGGTGCGCCCCCCCCCCCCGCGCCCGGGGTGGCCCCCCCCCCCGCCGGGGGACCGCCGCCTCGCCGGGCCTGTCTGACCCGTGCAGCGCGGGCGGTCGTGCTGTCGAATCACTCCGGAGGGGACCCGGCGAGCTCAACGACGCTAGCGTACGCAATCTTAGTTTGAGTACGCAAGTTGACCCGCGGTACTGAGGCGGCTCACACTGGTGCGGTCACCACGCATCGGGAGGGGACCCCGTATGAAGGTCACGACCTTGCTCACTGCCGCTGACGATTGCCCGAACAAGTGGGACTGCCCGTCAGTCCACGACCTCGATGTCGATCCCGAGAGGAGGTACGTGGTGTCCAAGCAGGCTTCGGACGACGAGCGTGGCGCGTTCGCGCACCTGGTCGGCGAGGACGAGGTCGTCGGCTGGCTGCCCGACGGGCTTCTCGACGAGCGGAACTCCTTGCTGGATCGAACCCGAGAGGTGCGCAGCCCACTGCTGCACAGGGACCGTCGGTATGTGATCACGACAGCGGTTAGCGACGAATCGATTCTCGCTGCCTTTGGTGACCTGGTAGGGCGCAAGGAACAGCTCGGATCCGTAGCCGTGCACCAGCTGGCGGTGATCTGATGCCCGAATACCTGCCGAGCCTCGGCCAGTTCATTCTCGAGCGGTATGCCCGTAGCGGCGACGTCCTGACTCGAATGGAGCGGCTGCGCGCCTACAGCGTCGCCTCAGACGGCGGCGACTTCGACGCTTGGAAGGCCGGCGCGCTGGCACCGACCTCACCGGATCGCGCGGAGACTCTCGAAGACCTGCGACTTGAGCGCAGCAACGGCCAGACTCGGCGTCGGGTCCGCATCCTCTCCTCGGAGCTGAGCGATTACGAGCGCTACTCCATCGAGTTCGGGTACCTGCAGAACGTGGCTGCAGGTGAGGACGTGCGCATTCTCCGGGCCGGGGAGCACCCCGTCCCGCAGCTGCTCGACTTCGACTACTGGCTCATCAACGACCGGGACCTCGCGCGCATGCACTACGACGCGCACGGCGTGTTCCTTGGGGCCGAGCCGGCGCCGCGACTCGTCCGTGAAGCGCGGCGAGAGATCGCCGAGTGCTGGGAGGTCGCCGAGCCGGTGGCGAGCTGGTGGCACCGCCACCCGGAGCTGCACAGGCAGTTGACAGGATAGGAGCCCGATGCCCGCTTCCCGCGCCGACGCCGAACGGCCGAGCTGGGCTGAGACCCTGCGATCGTTACGCATCGACGCCGGGCTAACTCAGCCGCAGGCCGCCGCTGCTGCTAACCGCGTCCTGGCGCCCGACTCCGCGATCACGCAGCAGGTCGTTTCCCGGACTGAACAAGGCGGCCAGCTTCCGGACACAGACGTAATCAGCGCGCTCTGCAAGGCCTACGGAGCCACGCCACAAGCAAGTGAGGCCATACAACGGGCGCTCGAGACGGCTCGGAAGCGGCGCACCGATCGCCGGCTCGTCGTCCAACGGGGCAACACAGTCCACGCCCAGCAACGATGGCGGCGGATCGAGGGCGCCGCCCAGCGGGTCGACGCCATCCAGACGGGAATGGTGCTCGGACTGCTTCAGACCCCGGCGTATGCGGCGCTGGCGATGCAGGTGCCTGAGGATCACCCCGCCATCGCTGACCGCCGGAAGCGGTTCGAGTCAATGCTGTCCGACACGGACCGGCAGTACCGGCTCGTACAGACCGAAGGATCGCTCCGAGTTCAGCTCGGGTCGCCAGAGCTAATGGCTGACCAGCTCGATGCGCTCCGCGCTGCCGCGGAGGTCCCGTACGTGGACCTCCGTGTGCTCCCCATGAGCAGCGCGGTCACCGAACCGCTAACGAGCGGCGGGTTCCACATCTACGACGATGTGGTGGTGCTGGGTCTAGACGTCGGCGCTGCCGACATTGACGATCCCGACGACGTTGCCTACTTTCGACAGCTCTTCGAGCAGTACCACCGACCCGCGCTGGCCGGGTCCGCCGCCTCCGAGCTGCTATCGAAACTGGCCGAGCAGTATCGCGGCATTGCCGCGCAGCAATAACGGTGGTCAGCTGCCTACGCCGCTGACCACGAGCGAAGGCCAGAGTCGGCCGAGTCAGAAGAAGCCCGCGCAGGGTCACCCAGCCAGGGGGCGGCGGTCTCGGCGGCCCGGGCACGTCACCCGCCGCCGTCACGGATAACCGCACTACTGCAGGTCCGGCACATTGTTGCGCAGTTGCGGCGTTACCGACTGCGGCGCCTTTGCGCGCGGTCGAGGCCGTCCGTCACCACCGCGGAGGCGTATTCGACGTAGGTCAGGAACGGGTCGTCCCGTTTCGCCTCGACGAACGCTTCCCACAGCGCAGCGCCGGCACGGTCACTGAGCCGCACCGTCGTTGGTGGTTCGTCGTCCTTCCCCCGTCGCCGACGTGCCATTGGCCGGCCGCTCCGCTTGTCGCGGGGCCGTTGAGGTTCGGGGACCGACGCGCTGTGCTCGGGCAGCGGACTCAGGTCGGACTTCGTCTCGGCCGCTGGTTGTGGCGCCGTTGACTCGGCTGAGTCATCATCGTCCGGGATCGGCGCCACCGGGCCGAGCAGACTCCCGGACCCGAACGACGACGGGCGGCGCTCACGAGGCGGCATGGCGGCCCCGTTCCAGCTCAGCAACCCGATCCGCAACCTCGACGGTTAGATCCTGGTAGGACAGCGACAGCGACATATCCATCTCCGGGTCCCCTGCCACCCGCGAGTCCAGTGCCGCATCCTCGGCCCGGATACGGCGCGGGATCCACGTGCGAAAGGTTGGGAGCGGGCTGGCCTCCATGTCGTCAAGCAGCTTTCGCCCGATCCGGGTCTTCGGCGTCACCATCGTGGCGACCAGGCCGAGGAGACGGGCCTCGATCAGATCCTCCTCCTGATGCTCCTCGATCCAACGGAGGAACTTCTGGAGGCCGCGGGTGGACCACACCGCGGCAGACACGGTGATGACGATGTGTTGGGCGGCGGCGAGCGCGCCCAGCGTTAGGTGGGACAGGTTCGGCCCGGTGTCGAGGACGACGAAGTCGTAGGTCTCCGTCACCGGAGCGAGAGCTTTCCGGATGCGGAACACGCCGCCCGCGGAGACGACGAGTTCCTTGTCGAGCACGGCGAGGTCGAAGCTCGCCGGGAGGACGTCGAGACCCTCAATGCGGGTCGACTGGATAACCTTCTCGGTTGGGATCTTACCTACGACGATCGACCGGAAGTCGTGCTCGATCTTTTCTTCGGGGATGAACATCTCGGAGCTGTTGGCCTGCGGGTCGCAGTCCGCGAGCAGCGTGCGGTGTCCGGCCCGGGCTAGGCAGGCGGCGACATTGACCGCGGTGGTCGACTTCCCGACCCCTCCCTTGAAGTTAGCCATGCAGATGATTTCGGCGGGCATGGTCGTCCACCACCCCTCTCGTAGAGCCACTGGTGACACGTGAACGGTGCCATACTGCCGCTGGGTGGCGAAGCAGCCTCGCCGCAGTGCGATCTGGCCGCGGAGGCACGTCGCCACTGCCCAACGGTGTCGCTGTCCAACGGTGTCGCTGTCCAACGGTGTCGCTGTCCAACGGTGTCGCTGTCCAACGG
>JAKDNL010000648.1 GCA_030451825.1 Pseudonocardia sp.
GGCGGCGGTCCAGCTCGATCTTCGTCTCGCCGGGGCCGCGGCCACCGATCCCGACGCCGTTCGCGGCCCGTCCACCGACCTGCCGGGACAGCGCCTCGCCCCAGCCGCGCAGGCGCGGCAGCAGGTAGGACAGCTGAGCCAGCTCGACCTGTGCCTTGCCGTCCCGCGAGCGGGCGTGCTGGGCGAAGATGTCGAGGATCAGCGCGGTCCGGTCGATCACCTTGACCTTGAGCTTCTCCTCGAGCTGACGCAGTTGGCCGGGCGAGAGCTCGCCGTCGCAGATCACGGTGTCCGCGCCGGCCGCGCGCACGGCCGAGCCGAGTTCCTCGACCTTGCCGGCGCCGATGAACGTCGCGGGGTCGGGGTTGTTGCGGCGCTGCACGAGGCCGTCGAGCACCTCGGAGCCGGCCGTCTCCGCCAGCCGGGCGAGCTCAGCGAGCGAGGCGTTGGCCTGGTCGGAGGTGCCCTCGGCCCAGACGCCGACCAGCACGACCCGCTCCAGGCGCAGCTGCCGGTACTCGACCTCGGTGACGTCGGTGAGTTCGGTGGAGAGCCCGGCGACGCGCCGCAGCGAGGACCGTTCCTCGAGGTCGAGGTCACCGGAGGAGGGGTAGTCGAGCCCCCGACCGGACAGGCGCGACGCCGTGGCGCGGGGCACGCGGGCGGGCTCGTCGGCGGGGTCGCGCAGGGCCGGGTCGTTCAGTGGGGCTTCAGTCATGTTGGCCCCATGCTCCCACGTCCTCCGCGCCGTGTCCGCCTCCTTTCGTACCCGATCACGTGCACCCCGATCAGCGCAGGGCGTCCCACCAGGCGCGGTCCAGCTCGCCGTGCGCGACGAGTTCCGCCGGGCCGTGCAACGTCGTCGCGCCGGGCTCGACGGTGACCCGCAGCGTCCCCCCGGGAGTGGCCACGGCGACGTCGCCGACCTCGCGGCCGGCCGCGCGCAGGGCCGCGACGACGGCGGCGACGGTCCCGGTGCCGCACGACCGGGTCTCCCCCACCCCGCGCTCGTGCACCCGCATCCGCACGGTGTCACCACCCGGCCCGGCCACGACCGGCGTCACGAACTCGACGTTGACGCCGTGCGGGAACAGCGCCGGGTCGTGCGACGGGGCGCGGGTCAGGTCCAGGCCGTCCGGGTCGGTCGCGGCGACGCAGGCCAGGTGCGGGTTGCCCACGTCGATCGCGACACCCCCGAACGTGACGCCGTCGACGACGGTCGCCGACTCCGCACCGATCCGGGCCGGGCCCATCCCGACCGAGACGACCGTGTCCGCGCCGGACCCGGTGATCGCCACCGTGCGCACCCCGGCCCGGGTGCCCAGCGGGCCCTGGCCGCCCCACCCGCGGTCGCACAGGTAACGGGCGAACACCCGGACGCCGTTGCCGCACATCTCGGCGGCCGATCCGTCGGCGTTGCGGTAGTCCATGAACCACTCGGCTCCGGGCTCCGGATCCGGCACGCCGGACGTTCCGGTTCCGGTTCCGGTTCCGGTGCCGGTGCCGGTGCCGGTGCTCACGCCGCTCCCGGCCAGCTTGGCCCACCGCACCACCCGCAGCACCCCGTCTGCACCGAGGCCGCGGCGCCGGTCGCACAGCGCGGCGACGCGGGCCGCGGTCAGGTCCAGCGACGCGTCCGGGTCGGGCAGGACGACGAAGTCGTTCTGCGTGCCGTGGCCCTTGCTGAACGCGATGCCGTGGGTGGACGAGCTCATGCCCGCCAGCCTACGGCCGGTCCCGTACCCGGCTCGACGTGCGCAGCGCGTCGAGGGCGCGGTCGGGCAGGCGCGGGTCGGCGCCGTCGAGCCAGTGGATGCGGGTGTCGCGGCGGAACCACGACCGCTGCCGGCGGACGAACCGCCGGGTGGCGCGCACGGTCTGCGCACGCACCTGCTCGAGCACGTCCGGGGTGAGCTCCGCGTCGTCGGATCCGGCCTCGTCCAGCGCGTCGAGGATCTGGCGGTAGCCCAGCGCCCGCGACGCCGTGCGGCCCCCGCGCAGCCCCTGCCCGGTCAGGGCGCGGGTCTCGGCGACCATCCCCCCGGCCAGCATCGCCTGCACCCGCACGGCGATCCGCTCGTCGAGCACCGCGGTGTCGCGGTCCACCCCGATCAGCACGGCGTCGTAGCGCGGCACGGCCGCGACGGGCATCCGGGCCCGGAACGCCCGCCCGGTCAGCGCGATCACCTCGAGCGCGCGCACGATCCGGCGCCCGTTGCTCGGCAGGAGGTCGGCGGCGGCCGCGGGGTCGCTCTCGGCGAGGCGCCGGTGCAGCGCCGGTGCGCCGCACTCGGCCAGCTCGGCCTCGAGACGCGCGCGCAACTCCGGGTCGGTGCCGGGGAACTCCAGCTCGTCGACGACGGCCTGCACGTAGAGCCCGGAGCCCCCGACCAGGACCGGTGTGCGACCGGCCGCGCGCAGCGACTCGATGTCGGCGCGGGCGCGGCGCTGGTAGGCGGCCACCGACGCGGCCTCGGTGACGTCGAGGACGTCGAGCTGGTGGTGGGGCACACCGCGGCGCTCGTCCGGCGCCAGCTTCGCGGTGCCGACGTCGAGCCCGCGGTAGAGCTGCATGGCGTCGGCGTTGACCACCTCGCCGTCCAGGCGCAGCGCGAGCTCCAGGGCCAGGTCCGACTTGCCGGTGGCGGTCGGGCCGACGACGACCACCAGCGGCGGTGTTCGCCCCGGCGCCCCGGCGTTCGGCTCCGGTGACATGGCGTTCAGCTCCGGTGACATGGCGTTCAGCTCCGGTGACATGGCGTTCAGCTCCGGTGCCACAGCGCCACGTGGTAGGCGACGCCGTAGGGCGTGGAAGTGTGGCGCAGCTTCCCGGACCAGGTCCCGCCGCCGGCCGTCGCGGCACCGGCCAGCACCTGCCACGGTGCGCGCCCGGCCGCCCACAGCTCGCGGGCCAGCTCCGGGTCCAGCTCGGCGAGCGGCTCCGGGTCGGCGGCGTCCAGCGCGGCGGCGACGACGGCGTCGAAGGCCTCGGCGCGCTCGTCGAAGCCACCCGGCGAGCGCTCGGTGTGCCGGGCCGCGCCGTCACCGACCACCAGCAACCCGACGTCGTCGGCGCCGTCACCCGTGGCGGCGGCCAGCTGTGCGCCGAGCGCGAGGCAGTCCGCGGGCGTGGCGTCCGGGTCCACCAGCTCGCCGCGTACCCGCAGGTCGATGCCGGTACCGGCGGCGATCCATCCGGCGATCAGCAGTGGCAGCGGCAGGCGGGGCCCCTCGTCGTCCACCCGGCCCTCGCCCCCGGGCAGCACGACCGGGACGTCACGGCCGTACCCGGCGAACGTGCCGGCGGTGCCGGGTTCGACGCTGCGCCGGCCACCGGAGTCGGCGCCGACCACGATCCAGGTCCGGGCGGTGTCGGCGAGCTCGGCGGCGACGTCCCGGCAGGCGTCCCGCAGTGCTTCGGTCTCCGCGGCGGCACCACCGGTCAGCTCCGGCACGAGCAGCGGGGGCTGGGGCAGGACGGCGATCACGGAGAGCACGAACGCCGAGGATAGGGCCCGCGCGGCCGCCCCGCCCCCCCCCCCCCCGCCCGGCCCGGCAACCCCCCGGACCCCCGCCCCCGCCGCGGGTGAACCAAGATCGCCCCCCCCGGACC
>JAKDNL010000092.1 GCA_030451825.1 Pseudonocardia sp.
TGCCGCGCGGGGGGGGGGCTCGCTCCCCCCCCCACGGGTGGGTCAGCGCCCGGAGGCGGGGCTCCCGGCGGCGAGACGGCGTCCGGCGGGACGGCCGCCGCGCACACCCGGCATGCCGACCGACCAGCGCTGGACGGGGCGGTGCAGGCCCGGGCCGAGCGGCCAGCCGGAGTCCAGCGGCGCGAGCAGCCGGTCCAGCTCCGAGTCGGTGGTGGCGCCGATGCTCGAGCGCAGCAGCTCCTGGAACTCCTCGTATTCGGCCATGGCGCCGGAGACGTCGCCGCCGGCGAGCATCGCCTCGACCAGCACCCGGCGGGACCGCTCCCGGCTCGGGGCGGCAGCCACCGCACGGCGGGCGACGATGACGGCGTCGGTGTGCTGGTCGGCGGCGCTGAGCCCGGCGCTCAGGCTCTCCATCGCGGACAGGCGTAGCTGCCGGAAACGCTCGCGCTCGACCGCGATCCAGGACGCCGTCCAGGACGGGAGGATGTCGGCGTCGAGCAGGTCCAGGTCCGGGCGGCGGTCGACGCGGATGCCGGACAGGGCGCGGATCAGCAGCATCGCGTCGGCGAGGTCCACCGCCACGTCGTCGCAGAGGGACAGGCGCCCCTGGTCGTCACCGGAGAGCAGGCCCGGCACGTCGACGGCCGCGACGGCCTCGTCCAGCAGCCGGGCGGCGGCGGCCGGGTTCACACCGGGCCACAGGTCGGCGGCCAGCGCCGCCGTCGGCTGCGGTCGGGGGTGCACCGCCAGGTAGGCCACCAGCCGGCGGGAGTCCACCGGGAGGGGGATGGTGTCGGCGCCCACATGCAGGGCGAAGGAGCCGAGCAGCCGGATGTTCGGTACGCAGAGGTCAGGGTGGGATCGACGGTGATCGTCGGACATGTGATGTCCCCGGTGTGGTGTGGCGGTCGGCCCGGCGGCGGTCGGCGTCGGGGCCCGGGAAGCGTGCGTCCACGGAATTCGGGCACGACAGAAACCAACCGGCACGGACGGCGGGCGGCGGTTCCCGTGCGCGATCGTCCCCCAGCGTAGCTCAGGCGCGGGCCAGAAGTCGCACATGGGTTCCGCCACTGTCCCGCCAGACGTGCAGCGCGTCGCACAGCTGGCGGGCGATCCAGGTGCCGCGGCCACGGGCCTGTGATGGGTGCGGCGGCGTCAGCCCGATCAGTGGCAGCGCGAGCCGGCCCTCGTCGTGGAGCTCGCACACGAGCTCGTAGGGCCGGGACCAGAGGAGCAGCTCGGCCTGGGTGGACCCGTGTTCGACGGCGTTGGTGGCGATCTCGTTCACCGCGAGCACCAGGTCCTCGCCCCGGGTCCGCTCCAGCTCGGAGCCGCGGACCGCGACCTCGATAGCGTCACGCACCCGGCTGAGCTCGAAGGTGTTGTAGCGCAAGAAGACATCCGGCGGACCGAGCACCTCCGGCGGCGCCACCGGCAGGTTCGCCATGACCTGAGCCGGGCCGCGGTGGTCCGGGTTGTGCGTCAGTTCGCCACCGCGCAGCAACAGCGGGTGGTTGGCCAGGGCTGCGTCACCCACGACCTGGTGCAGCGGGATCTCCGGATAGCCGCAGACCTGGGTGACCGCCAGCCCGCCGAGGGAGATGTTGAGCGCGGCCTCGAGCTCGGTCCAGTAGCTGCCGTCCGGGCCGTCGAGCGCGGAGTCGTGCTCGGCCAGGACGAACACCTGCCGGTTCTCGGAGCACAGGGCACGCAGCTCGCGGGCCCGCCACGCGGCCACCGTCTGCCCGGAACCGCGCGCTGCCGGGGCCAGCGCGGTCAGGGAGGTGACCCGGTCGTCGGCCAGCCGGGTTCGCAGCAGCTGCTCGGTGGCGGGACTGACGGCGAGGGCGACCTGATCGCCACGGGCCAGGGCCGCGGTGGCGAGCGGGACGACACGCGCGACGAAGTCCGCCGGACCGTCGTGTGACACCAGCCCGTGCACGAACCGGGGGCCCGGCGCCTCGTTGACCCGCATCAGACGATCTCCGCGTCGGGAGCGCCGCGGACCACCGGGTCTTCGCGGATCGCCGGGTCTTCGCGGGTCACCGGCTCTTCAAAGGTCACTGGGCCTCCGGAGGTCACTGGGCCTCCGTCGGGGGACGGTCGGAGAACCGCAGCTGCGACGCGAGCGGCGCACCGCAGCGGTCCAGGATCCGCTGCACGCGCGGGCGGACCCGATTGAGGACCAGGCTGTGGCTGGCCGGGAACATCTCGGCGGCGTGCACGAAGCTCACCGCGGTGGCCACGTCCATGAACCGGACCGAGGCCATGTCCAGCACGATGTCGGTGGACGCGTCCGCCGACCGCAGTGCCGTGTCCAGCGAGGAGTGCAGCAGCGACGCGATCTTGGACCGGTTGCTGTGGTCGATCTCGCCGGCCAGTCGGGCGCGGGTGGCCCCGATCCGCACGATCCGCATCAAGCCGTCGTCGTAGGCGCCGGTCAGCGCGAGGTGGTCGCGGTGCAGCGCCCGCATGATATCGATCTGCTCGTCGGTGTAGTGCGCGTGGTCGTAGGTGCACAGCGCGGTGAGCGGGGTGCGGCCCAGGACGCTGTCCAGCGCGCCGTCGAACTCGGGCAGCGTGGCCGAGGTGCCCGGCTCGACCGACGAGTGCATCTGCCCGGTCAGCCGGGCACCGGCGTAGCCCTCCTCGACGGCCGCCCACACGGTGCCGGCCACGGCCTCGGACAGCGCACCGATCGGCATCCGGAACGCCGCCCGCGTGTTCCTCTCCGGAACGATCTCGATCTGGCCGGTCCGCAACGGCTTCTCGAACGGGGTGCCGTCCTCGGCCAGGCGGCGGAGCATGGCGTCGGCCGCACCGGCGTCGTCGTAGAAGAAGATCTTCTCGTCCTGACGCAGGCCTCCGGCGACGAAGCGGGCGGACAGCTCGCTGAGATGCTCGTCACTGTCCGGAATCGCGCACACGTGATCGCCGGATGACAGGTCATCCGCTATCTTGATCACGATCCACCTACCGGTGCCGGTGTCACAACGATTCTCACAGTACGTTCGAACGACGCGGCCGCCGACCGATCGTCGCAGGCGTGCGCGTTGAGGCGTCGGATTGCCGCGCCGAGCGGATACCCGGGCGCGACAGTGGGCCACCTCCGCGTCCGGCTATGCCGTTCGTCGCCCCCGAGCTGCGGCCGTTCAGGCTACGAGCGGACTGGGCCGGTCGCTCACCGTGGGCGCGACGGTACGCGGACGGCAGGCACGTCACCGCCAAGAGTACCCCCGGATTGAACAGTCCCCCGGGATCGAACGCCCGCATGAGGCGGTGCATCGGCGCGCGCACGGCAGGGGCGGTCAGCTCGGCGAAGCGTGCGGCCTTGCCCCACCTACCCCGTGCTCGCCGGAGAGCAGCCCGCCGAGCGCCGTCCCGGCTTCGAGCAGGTCGTGCAGCACGCCTTCCACATCCCCGCCCGGCTCCGCGGAGAAGACGGACAGGTGCACGTTGCCGGCCCGCGCGGTCTCGAGAGAGACCCTCGCTCACCTGGGCGTCCCGAGGGGTCCCTTCGCAGCAGACGAGGTGACTCCCGGACGGTGTCGAGTGGGGCGAGACGGCTTCGATCTCCGAGGCGCGGCGCAGCGGTTCGGGCACCGACGCCCGCGGGACCACGCCGGACCGGACACCGGGTCCCCGCGGTGCCGGCGGCGCGGACCGACGATTCCCTCTCCACCGCGCCGACCGGCCCCGGGTCGGGCGGGCTGGAGGTCAGGACGAGGTGGCGACACTGACCTCGGTCGAGGCGCTGCCCTTGATGGTCTGCAGCACGACGCAGTAGCGCTCGGTCAGCTTGATCAGGCTCGCGACCTGGTCCTCGCCGGCATCGGTGACGACGTCGAAGTGCAGGCGGATGTCCCGGAACCCGACCGGCGCGTCCTTGGCCACGCCGAGCGTGCCGCGGAAGTCGAGGTCGCCCTCGGCCGTCACGGTGCCCGACACGTTCATCTCCATCGAGGTCGCGACCGCACGCATGGTCACACCGGCGCACGCCACGAGCGCCTCCAGGAGCATGTCACCGGAACAGAGCTGGGTTCCGTCGCCGCCGGTGGCCGGGTGCAACCCGGCCTCGGCCATCGCCTGCCCGGTCGAGACCTTGCAGGCCACGCCGCTGCCGTCGAGTTCGCCATCGGCCTTGAGGGTGACGACGGCCGACTCCGGGTCGTCGCGGTACTGCTGCTTGAGCGGGCCCTGTACGCCCTTGAGGCTGATCGTGTCCATCCCTGCATCCTGACGGCCACGGCGTCGAATAGCACGCCGCGGGCGGGGATACCCTCGCCGCGTGGAGGGGCGGAGCGGGTGACGGGCCGGGACGAGACGACGACCGGTGCCGGTCACGGCCGCGCCGAGCACGACGGCCCGAACCATGGCGGCCCGGACCATGGCGGCCCGGACCACGGGGTGCCAGACCTCGACAGCCCGGATCGCAGCAAGCCGGGGCCGGCCGGCGTCGCGTCTCCCGGGGGCGGGGTGACCGGCGCCGCCGACGCGGTGTCCCGGATGGCCGGGCTGCCCGAGCTCCCGCCGGGCCAGCGGGACCGGGTGCTGACCGTCCCGAACGCGCTCAGCGCGCTGCGCCTGGCCGGGGTCCCGCTGTTCCTGTGGCTGATGCTCGGCCCACAGGCCGACGCCTGGGCGGTCGTCGTGCTGGCCGTCGGCGGCGCGACCGACTGGCTCGACGGCAAGCTCGCCCGGGTCCTCTGCCAGTACAGCCGGCTCGGCGCGCTCCTGGACCCCGCCGTGGACCGCCTCTACATCCTGGCCGCGCTGATCGGGCTGGCGCTGCGCGACATCGTCCCGTGGTGGGTGGTGGCCGCCCTGGTCGCCCGGGACCTGGTGCTCGCCGGGTGCGTGCTGGTGCTGCGCGCGCGGGGCTACGGCCCGTTCGTCGTGACCTACCTGGGCAAGGCGGCGACGTTCGTCCTGCTCTACGCGTTCCCGCTACTGCTGCTCGGCGACGGATCGTCGGCCACGGAGTTCGTGGTGCGGGTCATCGCCTACGGCTTCGCCGGATGGGGAGTGGCCCTCTACCTGTGGACGGGCCTGCTCTATCTGGCCCAGTTCGTGCTCGCGCTGCGGCGGCCGTTGCCCGGTCCGACGGCTGGTCCCACGGACGGCACCGGGACGGGCGGGCCGGGGGGACCGACCCCTTCCGGACGCCCCGTCGTCGAAGGATAGGCTTCCGGCGTGAGCTCGGAGACACCGGCGGATCTGATCTACAGCGAGGCCCACGAGTGGGTCCGTACCACCGAGGACGGCGTGGTCAGGATCGGTATCACCGATCATGCCCAGGGCCAGTTGGGGGACGTCGTATTCGTCCAGCTGCCCGACGTCGGCGACACCGTGACGGCGGGTGCCGCGATGGGTGAGGTGGAGTCCACCAAGTCCGTCTCGGACCTCTACGCCCCGGTCGGGGGTGAGGTCGTCGCGGTGAACGAGAAGCTGGACGAGAGTCCGGAACTGGTGAACTCCTCGCCCTACGGCGACGGTTGGATCGTCGAGCTGAAACTTGCCGACGGCGCCGCCGCGGCCCTGGACGATCTACTCGACGCCGACGCCTACCGCCAGTTGACCGACGGTTCCTGAACGGGGACCTCCTGCGCCCTGAATCAGTCCAGAGCGGTAGCTTCACACCCCTCATCGGCCCCGGACCGCGTCCGGGACTTCGCACCCCAGGAGGAGACCCCGAGGTGACCACGAACGACGGACCCGCTGTTCCACCGGAACGCGCACCGGAGACCACCTCGGTCTTCCGCGCCGACTTCCTCTCCGAGGCCGAGGGTCCGAGCCAGGAGCAGCCGGTCTCCGGCGTGGACGGCCTGCCGCCCGGATCCGCTCTGCTCGTGGTCCGCCGCGGGCCGAACGCCGGCTCCCGGTTCCTGCTCGACATCCCGACCACGAGCGCGGGTCGGCACCCGGACAGCGACATCTTCCTCGACGACGTGACGGTCTCGCGTCGGCACGCGGAGTTCCGCCGCGATGCCGGCGAGTTCGTCGTCGTCGACGTCGGCAGCCTGAACGGCACCTACGTCAACCGGGAGCCGGTGGACACCGCTGTCCTGGCCAACGGTGACGAGGTCCAGATCGGGAAGTTCCGCCTGGTCTTCCTGACCGGGCCGCGCGAGACCGGCGCCTGAGCCGAGCCTGCGGAGCGGGTGCCGGCGCCGGTCACGGCGTCGGCGGAACACACCCGCGTCGAGTCGTTCCTCCGGCGGGCGGACAAGCCCCCGCGTCGATCGCCGAAAGGTGACCGAACGCCCCGTCCGGAGGCGCGCGCCAGGGCGATCCCCCGTGTAGCGTCGTCAGAACCAGACGCCGAGCGGCTCGCCCGGGTGCGCACAGTGCAAGTTCGCTGAGCGCGGGGGTCCCGATCGGAATGCGGACGCAGTGGCTGAGGAGGCGGGCGGATGAGCGAGATGCGCGTCGTGGGTGTGAGGGTCGAACTTCCCGCCAACCAGCCGATTCTCCTGTTGCGTGAGACCAACGGAGATCGGTACCTGCCCATCTGGATCGGGTCGGTCGAGGCCACGGCCATCGCCCTGGAGCAGCAGGGGGTCAAGCCGGCACGGCCGCTGACCCACGATCTGCTCAAGGACGTGATCGGCGCGTTGGGTCGGCGGCTCGAACAGGTCCGGGTGACCGACCTGCAGGAGGGCACCTTCTACGCCGATTTGATCTTCGACGGCGGAGTGACGGTGTCCGCGCGGCCGAGCGACTCGATCGCCCTGGCCCTGCGGACCGGGGTCCCGGTGCACGCCGACGAGAGCGTGCTCTCCGAGGCCGGCCTGGTCATCCCGGACGAGCAGGAGGACGAGGTCGAGAAGTTCCGCGAGTTCCTCGACTCCGTCTCCCCGGAGGACTTCCGGGGCGCCCAGCCGGGCTGATCCGCGGTACACGCCCCCGGGACACGCCCGGGGCGTCGAACGGAGCGAGCGGCACGCTCACCGGTCCGCCGCTTTCGCGGTCCCGGATCCACGTCGCTGAGCGGATCATGTGGCGCCGAGCGGTCGTCGTATGCCGTTCCCCACCGGTCGAGTGACGCTGCGTTCCTCGTTCGGCGGTCGCCTGTCCGCGCCGCTGGGCCGAACCGGTGACCTGCGGCAATCCTGTCGAGCGACACGCCCGCCGACGGCGTACCCGTCCCGGCGAGCCGCGTTGACCCCCCAGGTCGGCAGGCCTACCGTTCCTTACGTAACGACAACCGTGGCATCCGTCCCGGTTTCCGAACGCGAGGGAGACTCCGTGGACGCCTCACCACCCGAGGGGCCGGGACAGGGTGAGCTGTTCCCGGATCCGCTCGTCGGGGATGGCTTCGACGGCGTGTCCGATCGGCTCGTCGGGTTCCGCGGGCCGACGGCCTGTCAGATCGTCGGCATCACCTACCGCCAGCTCGACTACTGGGCCCGCACCGGGCTGGTGATGCCCTCCATCCGCGGCGCCGCCGGCTCCGGCAGCCAGCGGCTGTACTCCTTCAAGGACGTGCTCGTCCTCAAGATCGTCAAGCGGCTGCTCGACGCCGGGGTGTCGCTGCAGAACATCCGGGTCGCGGTCGAGCACCTGCGCCGCCGCGGCATCCGGGACCTGGCCGGCATCACGCTGTTCTCCGACGGCACGACCGTCTACGAGTGCACCTCTCCGGAGGAGGTCGTGGACCTGTTGCAGGGTGGCCAGGGCGTCTTCGGGATCGCCGTGTCCGGCGCGATGCGCGAGATCACCGGCCTGATCAAGGACTTCCCGGCCGAGCGCGCCGACGGTGGCACCGTCGACGACTCCCCGGAGGACGAGCTGGCCCGCCGCCGGGCCCGCCGCGCCATCTCCTGACCGCGGGCCCGGCTCACGCGACGGTGCGGAACGGGTCGTGCTCGGCGAGGAGCTTGTCCATCCTCGCCTGATCGACGCGGGTGACCACGGTCAAGCTCTCCTGCTTGTCCCGGACGCACTTGGCCAAGGTGAACGCCGAGGTCGTCACGTAGAGCACGGCGATGCCCAGGAACGCGCGGACCCACGGGTCGGCCGGCAGGTAGAGCAGGCCGATCGCGACCGCGGCGAGTGCCACGGCGAACGACACGGCGGCCTGCAGATGGAACGCCGCGGTGGTGGCGGGCGCGGGGGCGGAGCTGTTCGTGTTCGACATGGGCGAAAGTGTGACGACCCGAAACCGGGATGGCGGCCGTGGAACTACGCAACTAGCGGTACCCTGACGCCCGTAGTCGCCGATCTCACGCGGGAGAGATCCGGTCCCGCCAGGGCCGGGCGCCGAAGGAGCAAACCCTTCCCGGAACCTCTCAGGCACCCAGGACCGCGTGAGCGAGACGCCTCTGGAAAGCGACGGGTTCCCACCGGGGCATCCCGTCCGCCGACGGGGAAAGCGCGGCCGAGCACGTCGGCCGGGTGAATCTCTCAGGCGCCCCGTCGTGGGTACGGACAGAGGGGAGGGGCCGTTGACGCCCGCCCCGACCTGCCCCATCCGGAGGCCCGATGACCCCGCAGCAGGCACCTCGCCCGTCCCCGTCGCTCGCCGAGCTCGAGCGCGGCGTGCCCTTCGCCGACCGGCACGTCGGCCCCCGCGCCGACGGCCTCACGACCATGCTGG
Source organism: Pseudonocardia sp. (assembly GCA_030451825.1). Taxonomy (GTDB): domain Bacteria; phylum Actinomycetota; class Actinomycetes; order Mycobacteriales; family Pseudonocardiaceae; genus Pseudonocardia. The sequence continues at coordinate 8,603 of JAKDNL010000092.1, forward strand.
ACGCCCTCGGCCTGTCCTCGCTCGACGAGCTGGCCTCCGCGGCGTTGCCGGACGCGATCCGCGACGGTGACGATGGCGAGCCGGTTCCGACATCGCTGCCGGAGCCGGCGAGCGAGACCGACATGCTCACCGAGCTGCGCGGGATCGCCGCCCGCAACACCCTCACCGTCCCGATGATCGGGCTGGGCTACAGCGGCACCCGCACGCCGCCGGTGATCCGGCGCAACGTCCTGGAGAACCCGGCCTGGTACACCGCCTACACGCCGTACCAGCCCGAGATCAGCCAGGGTCGGCTGGAGGCGCTGCTCGCGTTCCAGACGACGGTCTCCGACCTGACCGGACTGCCGGTCGCCGGCGCCTCGCTGCTGGACGAGGCCACGGCTGCCGCCGAGGCGATGACGCTGCTGCGTCGGGCCGGGCTATCATTGTCTCGCGCCGACGGGCGGGCTCCGAGCCCGCGTTTCGTGGTCGACGCCGACACGCTGCCGCAGACGATCGAGGTGCTGCGCACCCGCGCCGAGCCGCTGGGCATCGAGCTGGAGATCACCGACCTGTCCGCCGGCCTGCCGGAGGGGGAGATGTTCGGCCTGCTCGTCAGCTACCCGGGCGCCTCCGGGCGGGTCGCGGACCCGTCGACGCTGATCGCCGACGCGCACGAGCGCGGCGCGCTGGTCGCCGTCGCGGCGGACCTGCTGGCCCTGACCCTGCTGACCCCGCCCGGCGAGCTCGGTGCGGACGCCGCGGTCGGCACGACGCAGCGCTTCGGGGTCCCGCTCGGATTCGGCGGCCCGCACGCGGCGTTCCTCTCGGTGGGCGAGCGGCATGCCCGCCAGCTGCCCGGGCGCCTGGTCGGGATGTCGCACGACGCGGACGGCAACCCGGCGCTGCGGCTGGCACTGCAGACCCGTGAGCAGCACATCCGCCGGGAGAAGGCGACGTCGAACATCTGCACCGCGCAGGTGCTGCTCGCCGTCGTCGCCGCCTGCTACGCCGTCTACCACGGCCCGGACGGCCTGGCCGCGATCGCGCGCCGCACCCACCGGATGGCCGCCGTGCTGGCGGCGGGCCTGCGCGGCGGCGGTGTGGAGATCGCCCACGACAGCTTCTTCGACACCGTCGTGGCGCGGGTCCCCGGCCGCGCCGACGCGGTCGTCGCGGCCGCGCACGACGCGGGGATCGCGCTGCGCCCGATCAGCTCCGACGAGGTCGGGATCTCCACCTCGGAGATCACCACGGTCGCGCACCTGCGGGGCGTGTGGTCGGCGTTCGGGGTCGAGGTGCCCGACGTGGACGCCCTCGACGCCGGCACCGCGGACGCGCTGCCCGGCGAGCTGGCCCGAACGTCGGAGTACCTGACGCACCCCACGTTCCACGACTTCCGCTCCGAGACCTCGCTGATGCGCTGGCTGCGCCGCCTCGCCGACGCGGACCTGGCGCTGGACCGCACGATGATCCCGCTCGGGTCCTGCACGATGAAGCTCAACGCGGCCGCGGAGATGGAGCCGATCACCTGGCCGGAGTTCGCGAACCTGCACCCGCTCGCCCCGGAGGCCGACACCGCCGGGTCCCTGGAGATGATCGTCCAGCTCGAGCGCTGGCTCGCCGAGCTGACCGGTTACCACGCGGTGTCGTTGCAGCCCAACGCCGGCAGCCAGGGTGAGCTGGCCGGGTTGCTGGCGATCGCGGCCTACCACCGCTCGCGCGGCGAGACCGGCCGCGACGTGTGCCTGATCCCGGCCAGCGCGCACGGCACCAACGCCGCCTCGGCGATCATGGCCGGGCTGCGGGTGGTCGTGGTGGGCACCGACCCGCGCGGCAACGTCGACCTGGACGACCTGCGCGCCAAGATCTCCTCCCACGGCGAGCGACTGGCCGCGCTGATGATCACCTACCCGTCGACGCACGGGGTGTACGAGACGAGCGTGCGCGAGGTCTGCGACGCGGTGCACGACGCGGGCGGGCAGGTCTACGTCGACGGCGCGAACCTGAACGCGCTGGTCGGGGTCGCCCGGCCGGGGGCGTTCGGCGGCGACGTCAGCCACCTGAACCTGCACAAGACGTTCTGCATCCCGCACGGCGGCGGCGGGCCCGGCGTCGGGCCGGTCGCGGTGGCCGAGCACCTGGCGCCGTTCCTGCCCGGTGTCACGCCGGTCGCCGAGGGTGGCGTCGGCGCGGTGTCCGCGGCCCGCTACGGCAGCCCGGGCGTGCTCCCGATCTCCTGGGCCTACGTCCGGATGATGGGAGTCGAGGGGATGCGTCGGGCCACGCTGACCGCGGTGGCGGCGGCGAACTACGTCGCCCGCCGGCTCGGCGACCACTACCCGGTGCTCTACTCCGGCACCGACGGCTCGGTCGCGCACGAATGCATCCTGGATCTCCGCACGATCACCAAGGACACCGGCGTCACGATCGACGACGTCTCCAAGCGGCTGACCGACTACGGCCTGCACGCCCCGACGATGTCGTTCCCGGTGGCCGGGACGCTGATGGTGGAGCCGACGGAGTCCGAGGACATCGTCGAGATCGACCGGTTCATCGACGCGATGATCGGCATCAAGACCGAGATCGACCGGGTCGCGGCGGGGGAGTGGCCGGTGGAGGACAACCCGCTGCGCGGCGCGCCGCACACGGTGGCCTGCCTGGTCGACAAGTGGGACCACCCCTACCCGCGCGAGCTGGCCGCCTACCCGACCGGAGCGACGCCCGGCGTGCACGACCGCAAGGTCTGGCCGCCGGTACGCCGGATCGACGGCGCGCACGGCGACCGGAACCTGGTCTGCTCCTGCCCCCCGGTGGAGGCCTACGGCGGCTGAGCCGCCCCCGCCCTCCGGCCGGGTTCGGGCCGGCCGGCGGCCGGTGGGGAGAATGGCTCCATGAGCGGTGAGCGGCGGGCGGCCGGCACGTGACCGGCGCCCGGCGCAGTGAACGGCAGCGTCAGCCACAGCCGTTGCTGCGCAAACGGATCGGGTCCGGCCGGGCGGCGATGGACCAGCCGAACGTGACTGGCGACGGGGACGTTCCGCTCTCGCCGCGGTTCTGGGCGATGATCGTGCTGACCGGCGTCGGCGCGGGGTTGTTCGGCGCGTTGCTGATGCTGCTGCTGTTCACCGTGGCCGACCTGGCCTTCGGGCCGGGCGCCGGGCAGGGCGGCTTCCAGGACGCCGTGCTGCGCGCCGATCCGTCCGGCCGGGTCGTCCCGCTGCTGATCGCCGGAGTCGTCGCGGGGCTGGGCTGGTTCCTGTTGCGGCGCTATGTGCCCGGCAGTACCGACGTCGACGACTCGATCTGGACCGGGGAGGGGAGGCTGAACGTCCGGCGCAGCGCCGGGACGTCGGTGCTCTCCGAGATCGTGGTCGGGCTCGGTGCGTCGCTGGGCCGGGAGGCGGCGCCCAAGCTGATGGGCGGGGTCTGCGGCAGCGTGCTCGGCACCTGGTCCGGGCTCAGCGTGCCGCAGCGCCGGCTGCTGGTGGCCTGCGGCGCCGGGGCCGGGCTGGCCTGCGTCTACAACGTCCCGCTGGGCGGTGCGCTGTTCACCGCGGAAGTCCTGGTCGGGGCCGTGCGGTTGCCGGTGGTGCTGCCCGCGCTGGCCTGCTCGGGGATCGCCACCGTCGTCGCGTGGGTGTACCTGCCCCCGCTGCCGACCTACCTCGACCTGCCGGCCTACGAGTTCGCGTTCGCTCCGCTGGTGTGGGCGCTGCTGGCCGGGCCGGTGATCGGGGTGCTCGCCACCGTGTTCGTCCGGATGATCGCGTGGGTCTCCGACCACCAGCCGACCCGGTGGTGGTGGCAGCTGCTCGCCCCGCTGACCGCGTTCGCCGTGCTCGCCGGGATCGGTCTGGTGCTGCCCCAGCTCTACGGCAACGGTCAGGACATGGCGGAGCAGGCGTTCGCCGGTGGCGGGGGACTGCTGCTGTTCGGCGCGCTGTTCCTGCTCAAACCGCTGGTCACGACGATGTGTCTGGGCAGCGGTGCGTCCGGCGGTCTGTTCACGCCGACCCTGAGCACCGGAGCGGTGCTGGGCGCGTTCCTCGGTGCGGCCTGGTCGCTGCTCTGGCCCGGCGCGCCGATCGGGGCCTACGCCCTGATCGGCGCCGCGGCGATGATCGGCGCCGGGATGCAGGCGCCGCTGGCGGGGCTGGTCATGGTGCTGGAGCTGACCCACACCGGGTTCGGGCTGATGGTGCCGATGATCCTGGCGACGTTCCTGGCCACGGCCGTCGCCCGCGGGATCGACGGGTACTCGATCTACTCCGCGCGCCTGTCCGCCCGCCGGACCCCGAACCTGGCTACCTGAGAGCTCGGATCCGTCCGGGTCGGGTCGGGGTCGAGCCGGAACACCGGGCAGACGCCGGCGATCTTCTCGAACGCCTCCGGGGTGACCGGCTCGACGACGCGACCCACACGCAGCGTGCCGCGCCCGGCCGCACGGGCGTTGCGGCCCCAGTCCGCACCCGGGTAGCCGACCAGGAGATAGCGCCGGCCGTCGAGGTGCAGCACCGAGACCGGCGTGCGCCGCGGTTCGCCGGAGCGACGGCCCGGCACCGTGAGGACGGGGAGCTCCTTCATCCCGAGGCCGAGGCGCTGCAGTGCCATCAGGACGCGGTTCATCGGCTTGAGCCAGCGGGGAGGGGTGGCAGACGTAGGTGCGGACGAGCCGGTGGCCATCGGATCGTCTCCTGCTCGAATTGCGGCTCAAGTTTGAGTAGTAAGTGTGGGACAGGTCGTCGCACGGGTGGGTGGAGTCGTGCATCCGAGCGACTCATTGCCGATCGCAACCTCGCACCGGCACCGAACGTCTCTCGTTGCAGGCGGACACGGTGTTCCTGCTGGACAGGCGATGATCGGGGGATACATGACGGGCAACGACCGACCACACAGGATGGCACGGCTGACGATGGGCGCCGTCGCCGCGGCGACGCTCGCGCTGGCCGGATGTTCGAGCGGGGGAGACTGGCCGACCGGGGGTGCCGTTTCCGCGGCCCCGACCACCACCACCACCGCGGCGCCGACCACCGAGACCCCGGCGAGCAACACCGCGTCCGGTACCGACGACGAGGCCGCGGGGTCCTCCGGCACAGACGGCACGGGCGGCTCGCCCGACGGTGACTCCGGGAATGGGAACGCCGGGGGCGGGATCGGCGGCGACGGTGGGACCGGCGGAGGCGGCGACGGCGGGAGTGCCGGTGGCGGCGGTGACCCTGCCCGCTGCACGACCGCGGAGCTGAAGGGCTCGCTCGGCCCCGCCGACGGAGCCGCGGGTTCGGTGAACCAGACCCTGATCCTGACCAACGTCGGCTCGCGCACCTGCTCCCTGCGCGGATTCCCCGGCGTCTCCTATGTCGCGGGCGAGAACGGTGCGCAGGTCGGACCGGCGGCCGCGATGAGCGGCCCGCGCGGTGACGACGTCCGGCTCGGGGTCGGGGGCTCCGCCGGCGCGGCGATGAAACTGGTCAACGTCGCGAACTACGACCCGGCCGCGTGCAAGCCGGTCCCGGTGCGCGGCCTGCGCGTCTACCCGCCGGGCGACACCGTGTCGCTGTTCGTGCCCCGCGAGGGCACCGGCTGCTCCGCGACCCCTCCTGGCGATCAGCTCTCCGTGCAGTCGCTCGCGGCGAGCTGAGCACGCTCGACAACCCACGACGGTGTGGCCGGGATCGTCGAGCGTCACGTTGTGGCCGAGCTGACCGCCATAAGGTGACGCTCGGCGGGGCGCCGGGCCGGGCCCGGGCTCCCCGGCGCCGGTAGCGTGGCGGCCCGCACCGACCACGATCTCCGGCGCCGGGCGCACGCTCCCCGCGCCGGCGGAGGGACCACCCAGGCATGACCCGCACTCAGGGCGACACGTCGGCACTCGCCTCGTCGCTGCACGGCATGGACGGCGCGAGCTACGGCCGCTACAAGAGCCTGACCGGGCGGTGGGCGATGGACGGCGACTTCATCCTCGAGGTCCGGCGGATCCAGGCCGACCCGTTCGCGCCGCCGAGCCGGATCCGGATCGACGTTCCCGCTGCCACGGCGGGGTTCCCCGAGCACCTGCACGACACCGACGTCCGTCGCCGCGCACTCGGCGGGCATCTGCTTTCGACGTTGCGCCGAGCGCTGTCCGCAACCCCGCTGAAGGTCGACGCCGGTGGTCAGGAGGTGCTGGCGCGCAGCGCGATCCGGATCGACGACGGCGCGCTGCGGGTCGAGCTCGGGGTGCCGATGCCCGGACACGGACGTCGGATCGACGGCAAGCAGGCCGCCCGCACGCTCACCCGCGACCTGCCCGACGCGGTGCGCGCGGCCCTGCGCTGGGAGACCGCCGATCGGGACGCCGCCGAGGAGTTCGTGCACACGGTGGCCGACGCCGGAGCCCTGCGCGAGCAGTTGCGCGAGCGCGGACTGGTCGCGTTCGTCGCCGACGGCGCGGTGCTGCCCCGGAGCAGCGGCGTCGACGAACGCCCGCTCGACGACGCCGTCCCGTTCGTCTCGCCGGAGTCGCTGCGCACGACGCTGACGACGCCGCACGCCGGCGAGGTCACCGGCATGGGCGTGCCGGAGGGCGTCACACTGATCGTCGGCGGCGGCTACCACGGCAAGTCGACGCTGCTGCGCGCGCTGGAGACCGGGGTCTACGACCACGTCCCCGGCGACGGCCGCGAGCGCTGCGTGACCCGCCCGGACGCGGTGAGCGTGCGCGCCGAGGACGAGCGGGGCGTGCAACGGGTGGACGTCTCAGCGTTCGTCTCGCACCTGCCCAGCGGGGCGCCGACCGACGACTTCTCCACCACCGCCGCGTCCGGGTCGACCTCGCAGGCCGCCTCCACGCTCGAGGCGCTCGAGGCCGGCGCGGACGTGCTGCTGATCGACGAGGACACCTCGGCGACGAACGTGATGATCCGCGACACGAGGATGCGGAAGCTGATCCCGGCCGAGCCGCTGGTCCCGTTCGTGGACCGGGTCCGGCCGCTGCACGAGCGGCACGGGGTGTCCACGGTGCTGGTGATGGGCGGGTCCGGGGACTACCTGGACAAGGCCGACACGGTGATCCTGATGGACGGCTACGTCGCCACCGAGATCACCACACGGGCGCACGAGGTCGCGGCCACGGCGGGCCCGTCGCGCGCATCCGAGCACACCGGGTTCCCGGACGTCGCCCATCGGGTGTTCGACCCGGCCTCGGTGGACGCCGAGGTACGCGGACGGCGCAAGGTCACCGCCCGCGGGAAGGCCCGGCTGACGTTCGGCGCCGACGACATCGACCTGTCCGCGGTCGCCCAGCTCGCCGACTCCTCGCAGGTCACCGGCATCGGACTGGCATTGGCACATGCGGTGCGGACCGACCTGCTCGACGGTCGGCGCACGCTGGCCGAGGTGCTCGACGGGCTGGACCGCGACGTCGTCTCCGACGGCCTGGAGTGCCTCGCGCACGGTGCCCTGTCGGACTACGCGCTGCCGCGCCGGCACGAGGTCGCGGCCGCGCTGAACCGGCTGCGCTCGGCGCGGGTCGCGGAGCTGCGCCGCTCGTCGGGCGGGTGAGAGCCGCCACGATCGGCCACGTGACGCAAAAGCAGTCACGGCTGACTGTTACGGTTCCGGCATCCGATCCGTCGACGTACCGGAGGACTCCCGATGACCGCACCGACCGCACCGACCGACCTCGAGGGCCGCACGATCGTCATGTCCGGCGGCAGCCGGGGGATCGGCCTGGCGATCCTGCTGGCAGCCGCCCGCAAGGGCGCGAACGCGGTGATCCTGGCCAAGACCGACGAGCCGGACCCGCGCCTGCCGGGCACCGTGCACACCGCCGTCAGCGAGATCGAGCAGGCCGGCGGGAAGGCCGCTGCCGTGGTGGGTGACGTGCGGGTCGAGGCCGACGTCGAGCGCGCCGCCGCGACCGCCGTCGCGACGTTCGGTGGCGTCGACATCGTGATCAACAACGCCAGCGCGCTGAACACCAGCGGTACCGCCGACGTCACGCCGAAGCGGTTCGACCTGATGCAGTCGATCAACTCGCGCGGCACGTTCCTGCTCACCCGGGCCTGCCTGCCGCACCTGCATGAGTCCCCGGACGCGCAGATCGTGACGCTGTCCCCGCCGATCAACCTGGACCCGCGCTGGCTGGGGGAGTTCCCGCCCTACATGATCTCCAAGTACGGCATGTCGCTGCTGACGCTGGGCTGGGCCGCGGAGTTCGCCGGCGACGGGATCCGGGCGAACTGCCTGTGGCCGCAGACCACGATCGCCACCGCCGCGGTGGTCAACCTGCTCGGCGGCGACGCGGCGGCCTCCCAGGCGCGCAGCCCGGAGATCATGGCCGACGCCGCGGTGGCGCTGCTGACCGACCCGGCGCGTCCCACCGGGCAGACCCTGATCGACGAGGACGCGCTGGCCGCGGCCGGGATCACCGACCTGTCGCCCTACGGCGGCGGGGACGACCCGGCGCTCGACTTCTTCGTCGAGAAGCGCTGACCGTCCAGCCCGTCCGGGACGGGCACGGGGCACGGGTCGGTCACCGCATAACCCTCGTGGGCGGGGATATCAGTGCCGGCACCCGAATTCCCCCCCCCCCCGGGTGAG
>JAKDNL010000649.1 GCA_030451825.1 Pseudonocardia sp.
ACTGAGCACGAAGCCTGCGGAGCTGCGCGTCGATACTGAGCACGAAGCCTGCGGAGCCGGTTCGGCGCTTCTCGACCGATCCGGATACCGTGCGCGGATGCTGGGGCTCCCCGACGGCACACGCGCCTGCCTGTTCGATCTCGACGGCGTCTTGACCGACACCGCGAGCGTGCACGCCGCGGCCTGGAAACAGATGTTCGACGAGTTCCTGCGACGCCGCGACGGCGAGGGTTTCCGCCCGTTCGACGTCGCGGCCGATTACGGGCCCTACGTCGACGGCAAGCCCCGCCTGGAGGGCACCCGCAGCTTCCTGTCCTCGCGCGGGATCGACCTGCCCGAGGGCGGCACCGACGACACGAGCGACACCGACACCGACACCCTGTGGGGCCTCTCGACCCGCAAGAACGCCCTGGTCCAGGAGAAGATCCGCACCGACGGGGTGGACGTCTACCCCGGGTCGCGGCGCTACTTGCAGGCCGTCCGCGAGGCGGGTCTGCTCACCGCGGTCGTGAGCTCCTCGGCCAACGCCGGGCAGATCCTCCGGGTGACCGGCCTGGAGAAGTTCATCGACCACCGCGTCGACGGGGTCACCGCCCGCGAGCGCGGCATCCCCGGCAAGCCGAAGCCGGACACGTTCCTGGCGGCCGCACAGGACCTGGATGTCGAGCGGACGGCCGCCGTCGTGTTCGAGGACGCGCTGGCCGGTGTCGAGGCGGGGCACGCCGGCGGGTTCGCAGCCGTCGTCGGCGTCAACCGCCTCGACCAGGCCGACGCGTTGCGCAGCCATGGCGCGGACGTCGTCGTCAATGATCTCGCCGACCTGCTGGAGAGCACGTGAAGCCCGAGCACGCCCCCACGTTCACCGTCGAGCCGTGGGTGGTCCGTGAACCCCGTCTGGACCTGCCGAACATGGGGCAGACCGAGTCGGTGTTCGCGCTGTCCAACGGGCACGTCGGGCTGCGCGGCAACCTCGACGAGGGGGAGCCGCACAAGCTGCCCGGCACGTACGTGAACTCCTTCTACGAGGTGCGCCCGCTGCCCTACGCCGAGGGCGGCTACGGCTACCCGGAGTCCGGGCAGACGATCATCAACGTCACGAACGGCAAGCTGATCCGGCTCCTCGTCGACGACGAGCCGTTCGACCTGCGCTACGGCACCCTGCGCAAGCACGAGCGGGTGCTGGACATGCAGGCCGGCACGCTGCACCGCGAGGTGGAGTGGGAGTCCCCGGCCGGGCGGGCGGTCCGGGTGCGCAGCACGCGCCTGGTGTCGCTGACCCAGCGGGCGATCGCCGCGATCAGCTACGAGGTCGAGGTGCTCGACTCCGAGGCGCTGCTGGTGATCCAGTCCGAGCTGGTGGCCAACGAGCAGCTGCCCGGGCGCAACGACGGCGACCCGCGCCTGGACCACGCACTGGACAACGTCCTCGAGCCGGAGCTGTCCCGCAGTTCCGACGCCGGCGCCACGCTGGTGCACCGCACCCGCAAGTCCGCGTTGCGCGTCGGTGCCGCGATGGACCACGAGGTCGAGGGGCCGAAGAACGTCCAGATCACCTCGGACGCCAACGAGGACCTGGCCCGCACCACGATCATCGCCCGGGTCGCGCCGGGGGAGACGCTGCGGGTCACCAAGTACCTGTCCTACGGCTGGTCCTCGCGGCGCAGCCTGCCCGCGGTCTACGACCAGGTCCGGGCCGCGCTGGCCGCGGCGCGCTACACCGGCTGGGACGGGCTGGTCGCCGAGCAGCGCAGCTACCTCGACGAGTTCTGGTCCACCGCCGACGTCGAGATCGAGGGCGACGCGGAGCTGCAGCAGGCGATCCGTCTCGCCACGTTCCACGTGCTGCAGGCCGGTGCCCGCGCCGAGCGCCGCTGCATCGGGGCCAAGGGCCTGACCGGCGACGGCTACGACGGCCACACGTTCTGGGACACCGAGACGTTCTGCCTGCAGGTGCTCTCGTTCGTCGCCCCGGACGCGGCCGCGGACGCGCTGCGGTGGCGGAAGTCGATCCTGCCGCAGGCCTTCGAGCGGGCCGAGACGCTGGGGCTCAAGGGCGCCGCGTTCCCCTGGCGGACGATCCGCGGTCACGAGTGCTCCGGCTACTGGCCGGCCGGCACCGCGGCGTTCCACATCAACGCCGACATCGCCGACGCCGTGCGGCGGCACGTCAACGCCACCGGGGACACGACGTTCGAGCTCGAGGTCGGCCTGGACCTGCTGGTGGCGACGGCGCGGCTGTGGCGCTCGCTGGGCCACCACGACCCGGAGGGCAACTTCCGGATCGACGGCGTCACCGGGCCGGACGAGTACTCCGCGGTCGCGGACAACAACGTCTACACGAACCTGATGGCGGGTCAGAACCTGCGCTACGCCGCGGAGGTCGCGGCCAAGCACCCCCGCTCGGCCTCGCGCCTCGGCGTGGACACCGAGGAGGTCGCGAGCTGGCGCGACGCCGCGACGGCGATGTACATCCCGTTCGACGAGCGCCTGCGTGTGCACCCGCAGTCGGAGGGCTTCACCAGTCACAAGCTCTGGGACTTCGAGGCCACCTCGGCCGAGCACTACCCGCTGCTGCTGAACTTCCCCTACTTCGATCTCTACCGTAAACAGGTCATCAAGCAGGCCGACCTGGTGCTGGCCATGCAGATCCGGCCGGATGCGTTCACCGAGGAGCAGCGGCGGCGAAACTTCGCCTACTACGAGGCGATCACGGTGCGGGACTCGTCGCTCTCGGCGTGCACGCAGTCGGTGATGGCCGCGCGCACCGGGCACCTGGACCTGGCCTACAACTATCTGGGCGAGGCCGCCCTGGTGGACCTGCACGACCTGGCCGGCAACTCCGACCACGGCATCCACATCGCCTCGATGGCCGGGACCTGGTCGGCGATCACGCTGGGCTTCGGCGGGATGCGCTGCGAGGCCGACGGGCTGTCGTTCGCGCCGGCGCTGCCGCCGTCGCTGAGCCGGATCTCGTTCGGGCTGCTCTGGCAGGGCCGCCGCATCCGGGTCACGATCACCCCCGGTGAGGCCGAGTACCGGCTGGTCAGCGGCTCGCCGATGCGACTGCGCCATCACGACGAGCCGGTCGCGCTCGCCGAGGATCCGGTGAGCCTTCCGATCCCGGCGCACGAGTTCGTGGAGCCGGTGGAGCAGCCCCACGGTCGCGCCCCGCATCAGCGCGGCTGAGGACCGCTCGCGTCCCGGACGCGGGTTTCCGCAGCGTGGACACGGGTACGCCGCTTCCCGGACCGGAGCAGAGTCCCCGGTCCGGGAAGGAGCACCATGTCCGCCGAGCTGAGCGGCCGCCGGATCGCCGTCATCGCCACCGACGGGTTCGAGGAGGCCGAGCTCACCGAGCCCCGCAAGGCCGTCACCGAGGCCGGTGCGACCGTCGACGTCGTGTCCATCGGCCCGGACCCGATCCAGGCCATGAACGGCGACATCGACAAGGCCGACACCTACGAGGTGCAGGCCGTCGTGTCCACGGCGAACGCCGCCGACTACGACGCGCTGATCATGCCGGGGGGAACCATCAACGCGGACAGCCTGCGGGTCGACGCGGACGTGCGCGCGTTCGTGACGGCGTTCTTCGACGCGGGCAAGCCG
>JAKDNL010000650.1 GCA_030451825.1 Pseudonocardia sp.
ACAGGCATGGCGGCCCTGACGGGCCTCCACCCCTCCGGGGGCCAGGGCGCTGCCCTGGACCCGGCCAACGCTGCTGAGAGGGGGCCCCCACCACCCCAGACGGGCACCCGACCGAGAACCCGCCTGAGCGGTATCCGCGCAGCTCACAAGCCTGGACCGACCTCCGGAAGCCGTGGACACCCACCCATAAAGCGTGTACAGTCATAGATAATGGGAGAGCGTAACAAAGCCCTCCGCGCGCATCACTCGGACACTCAATCCAAGGAGTAACCATGGACGCAAGGGCTGTCGCGGTCGCCGTTCGCACCGCGATCCGCACCGCCGCCAAGACCGCCGGGGAGCCGCTGCGCGGCCTGACCGTGTCGGTTCGCACGCGCTACGCCTCGCCGGTGGAGGGGCAGCGCGGCGGCAAACACCCTCACCTCGGCAACGGCCGGGCCGCCGGGCCGGCCGTTCCGAGCTGGCGCTCAACCTGGCCCAGCCTGGATAGTGCCGTCGGGCTGGCCCGCCAGGTCGTCGCCGGCTGGCTCGGCCGCTCCTACCGGCTCCCACTCCGCGCGGCGTGGCTACAGCTGATGAACAACCCCGGGCAGAACCGGTACTCACGACGGGTCGCTCGACTTTCGCCAGAGGCGCGTGCGGCGGAGCGTGCAATGTACGCCGGGGGGAGGCGTATCGAGATCGCGGCCGCGTTCGAGGACGGTCGGGACCCGAGCCGGACGACGGAGCCGCTACGCGGGGAATGAGACCCGCGCCAAGGCGCGCCCCGAACGCTCGGGGCGCGCCTCCTGCCGCGCGACCCGAGCGCATCGCCGAAGATCACCTGTCCGTTCGCGCTGATGCTGGCGGAGCCGCTCGCTCGTGACCCGCTCTAGCTAGACCACGCGAATCTACGCGGAACGCAGGAGTGGGACCGGACATCAACGAGCTGGACGCCACGATGACCAAGCTGACCGGCGGAGTGGAGTCTGCCCAGAGCGTGGGGTCTGCCCAGAGCGTGGCCGCGCGGCTCGCCGCCGCCCGCCTGCGCGACGCCGAGGTGTCGTGGTGTCCGTCCTGCCGGGAGGACAGGAGCGCGCCCGGCCAGCGCTACGACGTCCCCGGCGCCTGCGGGACGTGTGGGTGCCCCACTCGAACCGCCTCCAGCGGAGTCGTCGTGAGCGCCCTCGACCGGCATGCAGGCTCTCGCTGCGGCGTTCCCCACCGCGACCGTCACCGCCGCTCCGGGCCGACTGACCGTCCACATCCACCCCGCCTGAACCCCGTACTGAGTCTGAGAGGACACCCCCGATGAACGCCACCGTCACCGACGCGAAGACGATCGCCGCCGACATCCGCAAGGCCGTCCGCGCCGCGACCCGCACCGAGGGCGACGCCCTGCACGGCCTGACCATCTCCGTGCGCTACCGCACCGCCTCCCGCATGGAGGCCATCGGGATCACCGTGAAGGGCCTCGGCGACGACATCCTGTTCACCGAGCGCGGCCCCGACGTCTACGGCTCACGGCGGGGGTGGTCGCAGCGGGCACGCGCCATCTCCGACCGGCTCCACGAGCTGGCCGCGCCCGGGTTCGAGTGGGAGACCGGACGGCACAGCTTCTGCGACATCGACTTCGATGGTACCTGCGCCCCCGCGCCCCGCTGACCATCCCTCTACTGCGCCCACGGATTCGGGGTCGAGACGACCACGGACCTGGTCGGGTACACGCTGGACCGCATCACCTGTACCGACCCCGCCGACGCCTGATCTTGCCCGACCCTCAAAGGATTTCCCCGTGATCGACTACCGCAAGCGTCCCGCCGTCCCTGCCCGGTCAGACCACCTCCGCCGGGACTCGCGTCCGATGATCGGCGCAACCGTCACGTTCGACATCCCGGGAGCTTGGCACTACGGCCAGCGCGGAACAGTGGAGGCCGTCCGGGATGACCTGATCACCGTCCGATTCCCCGACGCGGGAACCGTCACTGCACCGCGGACCGTCGTCCGCCCGCCTAGCTAGTCGGGGTGTCCCACCCTTCGGGGGCGCCGCGCATGCGGGAAATGGGAGCGGGTTGCCCGCCGACGACGCCGGACGCCGCCGCCGCGCTCGCTCGCCAGGTCGGCGCCAGCAGGCTCGGCCGCTCCTACCGGCTCCCACTCGTCGGGGCGTGGCGACAGCTGATGAACAACCCCCGCCAGTACCGGTACTCGCGGCGAGCCGCTCGACGTCGGGCCGGGGCGGAATGACACCCCGCACCGGGCGCCGGACCTGCATGCAGAGCTACGCCGCAGGAGGTGCGCCCCGAGCGGATCGCCGCAGCTCACCGGCCTGATCGGGACGGAGAATCACTGTACACACCACCGTATAGCGGGTAGACTCATAGATATTGGGAGGAGATGGCAGCTTCTCCCAACACCACCCGAATCCCGAGCGCAGGAGACCCCATGAGCGAGCAGCGTCCGACCAGCACTCCGCACGACGCGACCCGGGTGGCCGGTCCGCGGCTTCGTCGGGTGAGCTACGAGCCTCGGCCGGGCGCCCCCGTCACGACGCCGCGGATCCGCGGCTGTGCCGAGTGCGCGCCGGTCGCGGTGTGCGAGGACATCGCGCTGGACCCGCGGCTGCACGGCGCGGCCCACCGCTTGTTCGCGCTGGTGGTGCAGGTTCTCGACGGCCACCGCGCGGCCGCGCAGCTGGCCCCGCTGATGGCCACGACCGAGGTGGGCTACCTGCGCAGCATCGTCGCCGGGGTCCGGCCGCGCACGTCTTCGCAGGTGCTGCGGGTGCGGGTCACCCAGCCCAGCGCGACCGCCGGAGAGGTGGCCGTCGTGATCCGGGTCAACGGCCGTCCCCGGGCGGTCGCCGCGCGCTTCGAGCGCGACGGGCAGGCGTGGCGGTGCACGCTGCTGCGGGTGCTCAGTGCGCGCGGCGCGGCCGCGGCCGCCGGTCGGGCCACGCCCGGAACCGCCCGCCAGGGTCGGCGGGCGTGATGCCCGCCCGCGGCGGGCGGGCCGCCCCGCAGCTGCTGGGCTTCGTCCACCTGGCGCTGCCGGTGGCCCGCTATCACGGGTCGCTCACCGAGCACCACGGCCCGGTGCGGGTCACCGGGCCGTGTCAGTGCGACCCGTGCCTCGACGACGCCGAGCGCGGCGGGGTCGAGCGGTGGGAACTGCTGTTGCCCGACGGGTGGGCCCTGCACTGCGTGCGGCTCACCTCCTTCACCCGAGCACCCACGTCGACGCCGACGGGCACGCGAGGAACCAACCCCAGCGAGAGCACAGCACAATGACCGAGCACACTAACCACGGGTCGGGATCTGGCCCGACCACGGCACGCACGAACGGCGCGACGCGCTCACCTTCGTGACCTGGGCGCAGGTCCTCGCGGTGGGCGCACTGTGGCCGGTGGGTGCCCGGGGAGGGCAACGCCGCGAAGGCCGAGCGATACGGTACCGAGCCCGGTCCCAGCTACACCGACGCGCACCGCGGCATCCGCGCCCCACCCACGTCAGCCATCATCGAGCACGGTTGCCTGACCGAGGCCATTCAAGGGGCACTCTTCGATGTGGACCCGGTCTGGACTGAGCACGCGCGTTTGCTCCCCGACCAG
>JAKDNL010000651.1 GCA_030451825.1 Pseudonocardia sp.
ATCATTGATCTCCATCCTTCGTGGGTTCCAACGCTCGTGCGAGCGCGTGCGTGGGGGAGCGGTCGACGCTGGACCGGGACCGGTCATAGCGCATCGTCGTCTCGATCTTCGAGTGGCCGAGCATCCGCTGCACCTCGCGGATGTCCTGCCCCTCGTCCAGGGCCAGGGTCGCCGCGGTGTGGCGGAGACTGTGCGGGGTGATCGGCTTCCGGATCCCGGCGGCGTGCACCAGTCGGTCCACCCGGCGGGACGCGCCGTGGCGGGTCAGCGGTCGGCCGTCGCGGCTGAGGAACAGCGGCCCCATCCGGCCGTCGAGGTGCGCATCCAGGGCGTCCGCGGCCGGGCGGGCCACGGTGAGCCGCAGCCGGCCGCCGCCCTTGCGGGTCACCCACAGGGTCCGGTGCCCACGCTCCTCCCGCAGATCCTTCGTCGTGGCCGTGCACAGCTCGGTGACCCGCGCCCCGCTGTAGAACAGCATCCGCACCAGCGCCGCCGCCTCCAGTCCGGAGGAGTCCGCGGCCGCGAACAGGCGGACCAGCTCGTCGCGGTCGAGCGCCACCGTCGAGGACTCGTTCGCCCGTGGCATGCGGCGCACGTTCGACATCGGGTTCGCCGGGATGTCGTCCTCGTGCTCGTCGGCTCCGTACGCGTACCAGGACGACACCGCAGCCAGCTTCCGGTTCACCGTCGACGGGGACTGGACCGCGGAGGTGAGGTGGTTGCGGTAGCCGCGTAGGTCCCGCGGCCGCGCACCGATCGGGTCGACCCGGCGGCGGTCGCACCAGTCGAAGAACTCGGCGATGTCGCGGGCGTAGGCGGTGCGGGTGTTGACCCGCAGCTGCGCCTCGAGCCACCCCTCGGTGATGTCACCGCGCAGCGACCGCGACGCATGCATAACGGGCATTAAGCGACTTGTCCGCTCATCGACGGCAGTCACAACGACCTCCAAGATCGTTCCGATGCGGCGCGGCAGGCGGCAAATGCTGACTGGCTGGTCAGCACCCCGGTAAGACGCTGATCAGCGGCGATGTCGATCACGGGGTTGGCCCGGTCAGCACCGGTCAGCACCCGGTAAGACACTGACCAGCGCTGACCGGTGCTGACCGCCCACGCGACCCCTGGGCGCTGTTTCCGCAGGTCACGCATCGGTCTTCACCACCCGGAGAGCGGCACGCTCCTCGCCCGGCGCGTCACTACCGAGCTGCGGGAGCCACTCCCGCTTCACGCCCTTGTTCGACGCTTCTGCGCGGTCCCTCCCGGGCACGTACACCGTCCCGACCTGCACGTCGGCGTCGCGGAGCATCGTCGCCAGGGCACCGTTGTCCAGGTGCCGGTACAGCTCCGGGCGACGCCGGGCCAGCCCCGAGCAGATGTCGCCCAGGTGCAGGGCCTGCGACGCCGCGAACACCGCGCGGACATCCTCGACGAACACGACCTGCTCGTCGGCCTCGTCCACGATCCCCGCCGCCTGACCGGTCAACCGGCCCTGAGCCTGCCGCAGAGCGCGCGCCCGCTTCGCCACCTTCTCCGAGGTGAGCGCGTCCAGCCCGGCGACCGTGCGCACCATCTGCACGTCCGCGCCCTCACCCTTGAACAGGGCGACGCCCTTGTCCTCGAACGCGAACTGCGTGGCCCGCACCCCGGTCTGATACATCGACGTGCCGAGAATCTGGTCGTTCGACACCTGCCCGTTCACCTTGAACGCCACCCGCGCGGACGCGTTGTCCGCGATCGCCGTCGGGATCGACTTCGCGTCCGGCTTCTGCGTCGCGAACAACGGCATGATCCCCAGCGCAGGGCCGCGTTTCACCAGGTCAGTGCAGATCGTCACGAACTCGGAGCGGACCTCCTTGTCCGGGTGCTCGAACCAGATCTGGCACTCGTCCGCGGCCACCGCGATCGGCTCCAACCCGAGGTCACGCCGGTTCGCGAGCTCGTCGGTTACCTTGTTCTCCGCGGCCTCCGTGCGGGGCAGCCCGCGGATGACCTTCGTACGGCGGCGCATCTCCTGCCGGATCGCCCGCAGGTGCACCAACTGCGACTCGATCTCGTCGTCCTCGTCGCCGAGCTCATGGACGTGGGCGAACTCAGCGCACGGAGACAGGTCCCCAGTGCCCTTCAGGTCGAACGCGTACACCTTGGTACGCGGGTCGAGACCCATCACCAGCAGCCACTCACGCACCAGGAAGCTCTTGCCCATGCGGGGGACGGCGCCGACGACCCACCCGGTGTAGGCCAACGTCACCCCGACCCACCGGTTCTGCTTGTCGGTGAACAACGGGGCCGGCTCGAACACGTTCACCTGGCCCTTGGTGAGTAGCGACCAGGGCGCCTGGCGGGCCTTCGCCATCGGCTGGTTCGCGATGTACAGCGACAGGTGCGCCTCGTGGCGCTCCCCTACCGACGGCCACACACAGCCGATCTCGCGGCGCAGCGCAGCCGCCAGCGCCGACCTGTTCTCGATGACCCAGGTAGCGGGAACGTCGGGCAACTCCAGGTCCACCTGATAGCCGGGCCCGACCCGGGCGACATCCATCACCAGGAAGATCTGCTCGGGGTCCCGCATCTTGGAGTTGCCCATCCGGCACAGCGCCCCCGTCACCATCGGCGCCGTCAGCCGCACCTGGTCGCCCGCCAGCGGGCTGGAGGCCTGCACCAGTCGCGTCTCCTCGGGCTGCCCATACCAGCCCAGCCCGAGCAGAGCCACCGCGCCGGCCACCAGGAACGGCCACAGGGGTGGCGCCGGGATCGTCGCCAGCCAGGCGGGGAGGAACCACCAGATGGCGCCACCCGCCAGCACCGCGGGCACGTTCTCCCACATGTCCTTACCGGGGATGGCCTTGACGATGAGCACCGCCACCAGCACCCCCACCAGGGCCGCCAGCGTGGTGGGCGCCACGTACACCAGCACCGGGGTGGCCACCACCAGCGCCAGGCTGGCGGTGACGATCCACCGGGCCTTCAAGTTCGCCCGCCGCACCTGGTGCGCCTTCACGTACTCGGGGGTCTCCACGTTCTGGGCGTGCTGGTGGCGGATGGAGGCGGAGTCGTGGTCGTACAAGTAGCGGCCCGCCCACCCGATCACCCGGGCCAGCCCGCGGGGGCTGTAGACCACCAGCAGCGCCAGGAACCGGGGCACCTGCTTGAGCAGCGACCACCCCTGGTGGGCGCGGAGCCGCCGCCAGTTCGCGAACTGGTCGAACGCCTGCCGGGTGCCGCGCGCCCACTCCGGCAGCGGCGCGTCGACGACGGGCGGCTGGTCGTGGCGCACCAGGCGGGCGAGTGTCTGGTCGTCGATCGGCTCGACGGTCACCGGCGTGACTTCTTCCGCTTCTTCCCGGGCTTCCCCGCCGGCCACAGCTTCAGCCCGATCTGCCCCTTCGGGCCCTTCATCAGCAGCCCGCCGACCAGGCTGCCCTTGCTCTTCTTCCTGCCCAACACGATCAGCGCTATCAACAGACACAGGATCACCAGCTCGTACGTCATCGGTCTTCGTGGCCCGGGCAGATGCGCGGGCACGCCGAGCAGTCGTCGCACTTGCGGCAGCACGTCGGGCACCGGCCGCAGGGCGGGCACACAAGCTGCG
>JAKDNL010000093.1 GCA_030451825.1 Pseudonocardia sp.
TCATCCAGTTCAGCGGCTTGTAGGCGCGGTCGTCGGCGTGCACGCTGACCGACCCATCCGCCTTGACCAGCAGCAACCGGGGCGCCATCGGCAGGTGGGCGGTCAGCCGGCCGACGTAGTCCACCTGGCAGCGGGCGATCACGAGACGCACCCGGGCCACTGTAGGGGGCGACACATCGCGCCTCACCGGTAGGCGTCGGAGCGGCGCACGACGCCGACGACGGTCACCCGGTGCTGCTTCTCGTCGATCCGGTAGAGCACGCGATAGGTGCCGCGGCGAGCACTGTGCCGATCGTCGAGAGGTGGGCGCAGACGCTTGCCGACTCGCTGCGGGTTGTCGAGCAACGGCCCGACGATGAACTCGTACGCGGCGAACGCAACGGATTCGGGAAGATGCTCGGTCAGCTGCCGCCGCGCCGTGGGCGAGATGACGAGCTCGTATCGATCGGCGGTCATCGATCGGCGGTCATGTCGCGGCCCTGCGCCGGCGCATCCCATCCGTCAGGTCCCGCTCCGTCTCCCCCTCGCCGCGCGCCAGTTCCGCGTCGGACGAGCTCAGCTGCCGGACGGCCGCGTCGTCGGACAGGACCGCGATCGTCTCCTCGAGAGCCTCGATGTCCTCCGGCGACACGAGGATCGCCGACGGTCGTCCGTGCACCGTCACGGTGACGCGGTCGTGCTGCCGGCCGACCCGTCCGACCAGCTCCGACAGGTGCGCCTTGACCTCGGCCAGCGGCAACGTCTCGCTCATGGTCACAAGTATGACCAGAATAAGCCGGGCGTGCCACCGGGTCCGAGCCTGCTCCCGACCGCCGGGTTCAGGTTCCGGCGTTGAGCTCCGCGACGCGCCGGGCGGTCTCGGCCAGACGCTCCCGCACCGCCGTCGGCTCCAGCACCTCCACCTCCGGACCGAGGGACAGCAGCTGCCCGGCGATGACCCGGTCGCCCTCGGTCTCGAGGGTGACCAGCGACCAGCCGTCGTCCTGCAGCTCGGCGGCGTCGACGGCCCGGTGCGCGGCCTCGATGTCGGTGACCTGCGGGAGCCGGCGCAGACCTCCCGGCGACAACCGAAGCCGTACCGAGGCCCGCAGCAGCGAACCCTCGAACCGCCGCCCGCCCTGCGCCCAGTGCTCGGCCAGCACGAACCCGGCCGGACGGTCGAACGTGGCGCCGGACGGCGTCGCGTCCACCACCCGGTCCAGCCGGTAGGTCCGCACCGGGACGCCCCCGCCGGGGACCGGGCCGGGCGCCTTCCCGGACACCCCGGCCACGACGTACCAGACCCCCGCCTTGAGCACGAGGCCCAGCGGCTCGACCGTGCGCTGCACCTCGGTCGCGCGGCGCTCTCCCACCCCGCCGGCTGCCGTCCTCCTGCCCCCCGCGCCGCGCCGGTAGCGCACGTGCAGGACCTGCCGTGACCACACGGCGGCCACCGTGGACAGCGCCGTCACCTCGTGCGGGGTGTGGAACCACCCCGGAGCGTCGACGTGCACCCGCTGCGCCACCATCGCTGCGTGCGCTCGCAACGGTTCCGGCAGCGTCGCGAGCAGCTTGGCCTGCGCCCCGGCCAGCGCTTGACCAGACGGGAGGCGCGCACCCCGGTGATCGTGCCGCACCGCCGCCCAGCAGAGTGGGCCCGTGCAGCCCGCCATCGAGACCCTGAACAGTCGGCAGGTCTACGCGAACTCCTGGATGACCGTCCGCGAGGACGGGGTCCGGCGCGCGGACGGCAGCGAGAGCATCTACGGCGTCGTCGACAAGCCCACCTACGCCCTGGTCATCCCCCGCGACGGCGACCGCCTGCACCTGGTGGAGCAGTTCCGCTACCCGGTCGGGGAGCGCCGCTGGGAGTTCCCGGCCGGCACCGCACCGGACCGCACCGAGGAGGACCCCGCCGAGCTGGCCGTGCGCGAGCTGGCGGAGGAGACCGGGCTGGGCGCCGGGCGGATGGAACGCCTCGGCACCCTGGACGTCGCGCCCGGCATGACCAGCCAGCGCGGGCACGTCTACCTGGCCACGGAGCTCACCCCCGGACCGCACCGGCGCGAGCACAGCGAACAGGACATGCGCTCGGCCTGGTTCACCCACGCCGAGTTCGACGACATGATCGCCCGCGGGGAGATCACCGACGCGCAGAGCCTGGCCGCGTACTGCCTGCTGCGCCTGCACGACGCCCGCTGATCCCGGGCCGCCGATCCCGGGGTCGGGGGGGGGGGGGGGGGGGGCGGGGCCCGGGGAGGCGCCGCCCCCCCCGCGGGGGGGGGCGGGGGGGGGGGGTGCGCGGCGCTCCCGCGGCCGCCCCCCCCCCCCCCCCCCCCCACGGCCGGGTGAGGGGGGCCGGATCAGAACCCGGTGAGCGGCAGCTCCTGCACCCTTCGGAAGCCGGGCCGCTCGACGAACCGGATCTCCTCGGCCGGTACCGCCAGTGCCAAGTCCGGGAAGCGGGTGAACAGCGCGCGCAACGCCACCTCCGCCTCCTGGCGGGCCAGCGCCGCTCCCAGGCAGTAGTGCGCGCCCTGACCGAACCCGACGTGCCCTTCGCCGCGTCCGACCTCCCGCGCCACGTCGAGCCGGTCCGGGTCGGCGAACTCGCGCGGGTCCGTGTTCGCCGAGACGACGACGGCCTGCACCGGGCCCCCGGCCGGGATCGTGGTCCCGCCCAGCTCCACGTCGGAGACCGCGTAGCGGGTCTGCAGGATCTGCACCGGCCCGTGTAGGCGCATCAGCTCGTGCACCGCCTGCGGCCAGCGCGTGTCGTCGGCGCGCAGCCGGTCGAGCTGGTCCGGGTTCGTCAGCAGCGCGAGCACCGCATTGCTGAGAAGGTGCGCGGTGGTCTCGTGCCCGGCGATCACCAGAGCGATCACCATCGTGACCATCTCCTTGTCGGTGAGCCGGTCCCCGTCGTCCTCCTGGGCCGTCACCAGCGCGGTGAGCAGGTCGTCGGCCGGTTCCGCCCGCCGGCGGGCGATCATGTCCTGCACGTGCGCGACCATCTCGCGCAGCGCCACCGGCATCGCCTCGCGGTCCATCCCGGACAGGTCACGGCCCCAGCGGTGCCACTGCGCGCGCTCCGGCTCGTCGATCCCGACCAGCTCGCAGATCACGGTGATCGGCAGCGGGTACGAGAACGTCTCCACCAGGTCGACCGGGGTGCCATCGGCGCCTGCCGCGGCGAGCCCGTCCAGCAGGCTGTCGGTGATCTCCTCGACCCGCGGGCGCAGCTCGGATACCCGGCGCACGGTGAAGGCCCGCGAGACGAGCTTGCGCAGCCGGGTGTGGTCGGCCCCGTCGGAGTTGAGGATGTTCTGCGCGAGGTAGTCGGTCATCTCCTCGGGCATCCCGAGCTGGGCCATCAGCGCGGCCCGGATGTCCGGCCCGCCCGCGGTCGCCGGGTTGTTCGCGAACCGCGGGTCGGTGAGCACCGTGCGCACGTCGGCGTAGCGGGTGACCAGCCACATCGGCGGGCCGCCCATCATGCTGGCGGTGAGCACCGGCGCCTGCTCGCGGAGCCGGGAGTAGCCGGCGTAGGGATCGGACAGCAGGTCTGGCGCGAACAGGTCGACCGGTTCGGTGGCGGGTGTGGTGGTCATCGGGTTCCCCTCGTTGTCGTGCCGGTCCGCGTCCGGGTCATCGGGCGCGGCGTTGCCATTCGGAGTCGATGTGCTCGACGAGCGGGCGGTAGAGGGCGGCGACGGCGGGCGCGACGTCCGCGGCGACGGCGGGGTCGGCCGGTCCGCGCAGCACCGAGCGCAGCACATGCTCGAGCAGCTCGGCCCGCCGCGCGGGATCGGCCGGGGCGAACGGGTCCATCTCGCGCGGCGTGCCGGCGGCGAAGAAGAACCCGGCGCTGACCGCCCCGAAGCTGTGCACCTGCTCGTCCAGCGTCAGGTCGGCGGCGACCAGTCCGGCCGCGCGCAGCAGCCGGAAGTGCTCGCGGACGGCGTCGTCGCGCCGTCGACTCAGCTCGCCGATCGTGCCGGCGGCCTCCTGAGCGAGACGCCCGAGCACCTCGGAGTCACCCATGTACAGCGCGCGGGCGACGTCGTCGGAGCCCAGCACGTCGTAGAGCACCCGGACCATCCGCCAGGGCAGCGCGATCGTCGGGTCGGCCTCCATCCGGTCGGCCAGGTCAGCGAACAACCGCCGCTGCGAGCGCAGCAGCACGGTCAGGAACATCGCGTCCTTGGTGCGGAAGTGCAGGTAGACGGTGCCCTTGCCGATCCCGGCCCGGCGCGCGACGTCCTCGATCGTGACCCGCCGGTACCCCCAGCGCAGCAGCAGCTCGGCCGCCGCGTCGAGCACCCGGTCGGCCCGCTCGTCGCTGTCCGGTTCCACCGGCTCGGCCGCCATCCCATCACCTTCGTCACTCTGACTTCGTGACCAGATTCGAAATCTGGTCATTCAGTCACGGTAGACCTGCGGACCGCCCCTGTCGAGATACCGTCGGGGCATGGCCGACTACGAGCACCTGCTGGTCAAGAACGAGGGCGACACCGTCCGGATCACGATGAACCGCCCGCAGCGCCGCAACTCGCTGACCGAGGATCACCTGCGCGAGCTGCTGGACGCGTTCGAGGCCGCGGGCCGCTCGGAGGCGACCGGGATCGTGCTGGCCGGCGAGGGGAAGGCCTTCTCCTCCGGGCACGACTTCGGCGACGTCGCCGCGCGCGATCTGGCCGGGGTGCGGGACCTGCTGCGGCTGTGCACTCGGGTCATGCGCACCGTCGAGGAGGTGCCGCAGGTCGTCGTCGCCCGGGTGCACGCGATCGCCTGGGCGGCCGGCTGCCAGCTCGTCGCATCCTGTGACCTGGCCGTCGCCGCGGAGTCCGCGTCGTTCGCGCTGCCCGGCGGCAAGGGCGGCTGGGTCTGCCACACGCCGGCCGTACCGGTGGCCCGCAACGTCGGCCGCAAGCGGCTGATGGAGCTCGCGCTGACCGGAGACCCGATCGACGCGGCCACCGCCGCCGAGTGGGGTCTGATCAACTACGCGGTGCCGGACGGCGAGCTGGACACGCGGGTGGACGACCTGCTGGCCCGCGCCACCCGCGGCAGCCGGTTCTCCAAGGGCGTCGGCAAGCAGACCCTCTACGCCCAGCTCGACCGCCCCGCGGCCGACGCCTACGCGATCGCCTCCGAGGTGATGGCCTCGATGTCGCAGAGCCCGGGCGCGCGCGAGGGGATGGCCTCGTTCCTGGACAAGCGCCACCCCGACTGGACCGACTAGGCCCGCACCCGGTCGCCGCGGGGCAGGGCCCGGACGGCACGGAGCTCGGCGACCACCGCGGGCAACACCTCGTGCACGTCCCCGAGCACGGCGTAGGTCGAGCGGGTGACCATCGGCGCCTCCGGGTCGGTGTTGATGGCCAGGATGGTGTGCGCGTTCATGCAGCCGACCCAGTGCTGGGTCGCGCCGCTGATGCCGCACGCGATGTAGAGCTCGGGCGCGATCTGGACGCCGGTCAGCCCCACCTGGTCGCTGTGCGGGCGCCAGCCGTTGTTGGTGGCCACCCGCGAGCAGCCCACGGCGCCGCCGAGCAGGTCTGCCAGCTCCTCCAGCACCGCGTAGCCCTCCGCGCTCCCGACACCGCGCCCCCCGGAGACCACGACCGGGGCGGTCGCCAGCGTGACGCCGGCGCTGCGCTCGGCTCGCCCGACCACCCGGGTGCGCGCCAGCTCCGGGTCCAACCGCGGGACGAACTCCACCACCTCGGTCCGGTCGCCGGGCCCGTCGGCCCCGTCGGCCCCGCTGTCCGCCATGCCCGGGCCGGCCGTCTCCGGTGTCACCGTGACTCCCGCTGCCACCGTGACGAGCTTGACCGGCGCGGCCAGCTCGGCGTCCTCGAGCAGCATGCCGCCGCCGCGGATCCGGGTCAGCGACCACGGCTCGGCCGGCTCGACCGCCACGCAGTGGGTCGCCAGCGGCAGGTCCAGGCGCGCCGCCGCCTGGGCCATCACCTCGTTGCCGCGCTCGGTGGCGGCGGCCAGCACGCCGTCCGGGCCGGTCTCGGTGACCAGCTGCGCCAGGCTCTCGCCCAGCGCCTCCGGCGCGTAGTCGGTGAGCAGCTCGTGCCGGACCCGGTACCCACCGGGCACGCCCGGCTCCTCGGGAGAGGCGGGCCCGGCCGACCGGGCGGGCCCGGCACCGAACGTCACGGCACGGGTCGATCCGCCCAGCGTGCCGGCGTAGGCGAGCAGGTCGGCGGAGCCGATGCCCGGCCCGTCGCCGTCGTCGTCGTCGAGGTCGATCACCACCAGAAGCATGGTCACACCACCCCCAGCCCGGTCAGCATGTCGACCACCGCCGGGGCCGCGCCCGCGCCGGTGCCGAGCAGCACCGTCTCCGGCCGGTCCTCGCGGGGCCGGCGCAGCGCCACCGTGCGCAGCCCGCCCGGCGCCGGCTGCCATCCGAACGTGCGCAGCGTCGCCTTCCGCGCCCGCATCCTGCCCTTGATCGTCGGGTATCGGGGCACGTTGATGCCTTCCTTGACCGCCACCGCCGCGGGCAGCGGCACGTCGTAGAGCTCGGCGCCGGTGGCCGTGTGCCGGCGCAGCGCCAACCGGTCGCCGCGCACCCCGATCTCCTTGATCCCGCCGACGACGGGCAGCCCGAGCGCGCAGCCGACCCGGATGCCCACCTGGCCGTGCCCGGCCACCGCGGAGTCGTTGCCGAAAAGGATCAGGTCGAACACCGTGCCCTCGGCCGCCATCGCCCGCACCACGTGCACGATCGAGGCCGCGGTCACCTCCGGATCGCACTCCTCGGAGGGGGCCTCGGCCAGCACCCCGGCGTCGGCGCCCATCGAGAGGGCATAGCGGACCTGCTCGGCCGCCTCCGGTGGCCCGACCGTGAGCACGGTGACGCTCGCGCGGCTCCCCTCCTCCCGCCGGCGGTCGGTATCGATACTCGTTCCGCTGGCGCTCCTCTCGGCTATCCGGACAGCCTCCTCCACGGCGCACTCCTCGTGCGGGCCCATGGTGAACCCGAGGTGGCGGGTGTCGATGCCCCGGCGGTCCTCGGTGAGCAGGATCCGTGCCCCCACAGCGGGCGTGCGCTTCACGCACACGAGGATGTCCATCGCGCCCTCACCCCCGCACCCGCTCGCCGTCCGGGTCGAACAGCGGCGTCCGGCCGACCCGGGCGACGGTGACCGGACAGCGCTCGCCCATGTACTGCACGAGCAGCCGGGTGCCCTCGTGCGCGCGTTCCGGCGGCAGGTATGCCATCAGCAGGTAGGCACCGAGCGAGGGCCCGGCACCGGCCGAGGTGACGTAGGACGGGCGCCCCAGGCGGTCGGCGATCCGCGTCCCGTCCGGGGTGAGGACGGGCTCTCCGCCCTGGGGGTAGCGGCGGGTTCCGGTGGCGCCGGTGTGGTCGTCGACGGTCAGCGTGCACAGCGACGCGGCCGGCTCCTGCGCCCGGGCCCGCAGGTAGGCCGCCTTCCCGACGAACTCGTGGCTCTTGACCCGGGGCAGTGCCAGCCCCGCCTCGACCGGGTCGTGCTCGGAGTCGAGCTCGGCCCCCATCAGGCGGTAGCCCTTCTCCAGCCGACCGGTGCCGCCGTACACGCCGATCCCGGCCGGGACGGCGCCCAGCGGCCGGCCCGCCTCCCACAGCGTGTCCCACAACCGTCGGCCCTGCTCGAACGGCGCATGCAGCTCCCAGCCCAGCTCGCCGACGTAGGACAGGCGCAGCGCGAGCACCGGAACGCCACCGACCGTGATCGTCTGCGCGGTACCGAACCGGAACGCCGCGTCCGAGACGTCCTCCTCGGTGACGGCCGCGAGCAGGTCACGCGCCAGCGGCCCCCACACGCCCACGGTGCACACGCCCGACGTCGTCTCGGTGAGCGTGACCGGGCCACCGGCGGGCAGGTGGCCGGCGAACCAGGCGAGGTCGCGCGGGCCGTCCGACGCCCCGGTGATCACCCGGTACCGGTCCTCGTCCAGCCGCACCACGGTCAGGTCGGCCCGGAAGCCACCGTTCGGGGCCAGCGCCGGGGTGTAGACGATCCGGCCGACCGGCTTGTCCACATCGGCCACCAGCAGCGACTGCAGGTAGGCACACGAGCCGGGGCCGGCGACGTCGAACTGGGTGAACGCGGAGAGGTCGATCATCGCGACCCGTTCCCGCAGTGCCAGGTGCTCGGCGTCGATGATCGGCGACCACCAGCGCGCGTCCCACTCGTGCGACCGGTGCCCGACGCGGTCCGCGAACTCCACGAGCAGCGGCCGGTTCGACTCGTAGAACTGCGGCCGCTCCCATCCACCGGTCTCGAAGAACCTCGCGCCCAACTCGACCTCCGCCGAGTGGAACGGGGAGAGCCTGCGCCCCCGGTCGGCCGACCACTGCTCGCGCGGGTGCACGATCCCGTAGATCTTGTTGAAGCCCTCCGACGCGCGGGCCCGCACGTGCTCGCGGGAGCGCTGGGGTGGGCCGAACCGGGCGATGTCCGCCGCGTGCAGGTCGATCTCGGCGACGCCGTCGGTCATCGCGCCGGCCAGCATCCGCCCCACCCCGGGCCCTTCCTTGATCCAGACTGCGGCCGCCGACCACAGCCCGCGCACCTCCGGGGTCTCCCCCAGCACCGGCGCGCCGTCCGGGGTGAGCGAGAGCAGCCCGTTGATCGCGTGCCGGATCCCCGCGTCCGGGCGGTCCAGGATCTGCGGGAACAGCTCGAGCGCCTGCTCCATCTGCGGATCGAAGTCGGCGTCGGTGAACGGCAGCTGGGTCGGCGACAGCGCCGCCGCCGCGATCGAGGGGATGTCTCCCGGGTCGTGCAGGATCGGGCGGTGGGCGTAGGAGCCGATCTCCAGGTCTGCGCCGGACTGGCGCTCGTACATCAAAGTGTCCATGTCGCGGACGATCGGGTAGGCGATCTCGGACCGGGTCGCCTCCAGCTCCGGGATCGGCCCGACGTCGATCATCTGGTGCACGGCGGGGGTGAGCGGGATCCGCGCGCCGGCCATCGCCGCGATCCGCGGGCTCCACACCCCGCAGGCGACGACGACGGTGTCCGCCTCGATGTCGCCGGCGTCGGTGCGCACCCGGCGGACCCGGCCGCGCTCGGTGTCGATGCCGAGCACCTCGGTGTTCGCGCACACCGTCAGCGCGCCGAGCTCCAGGGCCCGCTCCCGCATCAGCGCGCCGGTCCGCAGCGGGTCCACGACGGCGACCGACGGGGTGTGGAACCCGCGCCGCACGAGCGAGGCGTCCAGGAACGGCATCAGGCGCGCGACGTCGTCCGGTCCGATCAGCTCGGCCGCAATCCCCCACGCCGTCGCCGAGGACATCCGCCGGTCCAGCTCCTCGACCCGCTCCGCGGTACGGGCGATCTCGATGCCGCCGCAGGTGGTGAGCGTCCCGAACTTCTCGTACTGGCGCATCGAGTCCAGCGTCAGCGCGGTGATCTCCTTGGAGTGGTCGACCGGGAAGATGAAGTTCGACGCGTGCCCGGTCGAGCCGCCGGGATCCGGCAACGGACCCTTGTCCAGCAGCACGATCTCCCGCCATCCGCGCTCGGCGAGATGGTGCACGAGCGAGTTGCCGACGATGCCCGCGCCGATCACCACGACGTGCGCGCGCTCCGGTGCTGTGCTCATGGTGGTCCTCCCTACGACAGCCCGACGATCTCGCCGTCGGGTCCGATGTCGATGTGTTCCGCAGCCGGGGACGACGACAGGCCCGGCATCGTGCGCATGTCGCCGCAGATCGGATACACGAACCCGGCGCCGGCCGAGGCCCGCACCTCCCGCACCGGCAGCCGCCAGCCGGTGGGCGCCCCCGTGCGCGTCGGATCCGCGGTCAGCGACAGGTGCGTCTTGGCGATGCAGACCGGCAGCGCGCCGAAACCGCACCGCTCGTAGTCCGCGAGCTGGCGCCGGGCCAGCGGGGACAGGTCGATGCCGTCGGCGCCGTACATCCGCCGCGCCACCGTCTCGATCTTGTCCGCGAGCGGCAGGGCGTCGTCGTAGAGCGGGTGGAAGGTGCTCGACCCTTCTGGGCTCGACCCGTCGGTGCAGGCCTCCTCGACGGCCGTGGCCAGGTCCGCGGCGCCGATCCCGCCCTTGGCGACGTGGTGGGTCACCGCGGCCCGCACGCCCTCCTCGGCGGCGACGGCCAGGACCGCCCTGAGCTCGCTGGCGAAGTCGTCCGGGAACGCGTTGACGGCCACCACCGGGGTCACCCCGTGCGCGCGGACGTTCGCCAGCTGGCGGCGCAGGTTGGCGGCTCCGGCGAGCACCTCGTCCGGGTTCTCGCGGCACATCGCCTCCGGCAACGGCCGCCCGGCCACGACGCGGTGGTTGCCCGAGTGCGCCTTGAGCGCACGCACCGTGGCGACTACGACGGCCGCGTCCGGGACCAGCCCCGAGCTGCGGCACTTGATGTTGAAGAAGCGCTCGGCGCCCATGTCGGCCCCGAAACCGGCCTCGGTGACCAGATAGTCCCCACAGTGGATGCCGAGCAGATCCGCGACCACCGACGAGTTGCCGTGCGCGATGTTGCCGAACGGTCCGCAGTGCACGAACGCGGGCGTGTGCTCCATCGTCTGCATGAGGTTGGGCTTGATCGCCTCGAGGAGCAGCACGCACATCGCCCCGGCCGCCTTGATCCGCTCCGCGGTGACCGGGCCGCCCTCGCGGTCGTAGCCGACCACGATCCGCCCGAGCCGCGCGCGCAGGTCGGCCACCGAAGTGGACAGAGCCAGCACCGCCATCACCTCACTCGCGGCCGTGATGTCGAACCCGGTCTCCCGCGGGATCCCGTCGGCGCGGCCGCCACAGCCGGTGACGATCCGGCGCAGGTCGCGGTCGCAGCCGTCCAGCACCCGCCGCCAGGTGATCGAGAACCGGTCGAGGTCCGACGCGTTGCCCTTGTGCAGGTGGTTGTCCAGCATCGCGGCGAGCAGGTTGTGTGCCGCGGTGACCGCGTGCAGGTCACCGGTCAGGTGCAGGTTCACCGCCTCCATCGGCACCACCTGCGAGTGACCGCCGCCGGCCGCGCCGCCCTTGATGCCGAACGTCGGCCCCATCGACGGCTGCCGGATGGCGATCACCCCGCGCCGCCCGATGTGCCGAAACGCCTGGCCCAGGCCGATCGTCGTGGTGGTCTTGCCCTCGCCGAGCGGGGTCGGGGTGATCGCGGAGACCACCACGTACCGGGCCCGTGGGCGGTCGGCGAGCTCGCCCACCGCGTCCAGCGAGACCTTGGCGACCGCCCGCCCGTACGGCTCCAGATGTTCCGCGCGAATGCCCGCGTCGGCCGCGATCTCCGCCAGCGGGCGGAGCTCGGTGCCGCGGGAGAGCTCGATATCGGACGTCATGGCAACCCCCTGATTCCTCGGCCGGCGGACGTGCTCAGGCAGCGGCACGCCGTTGCGCGTGATGCAACCAACGCAGGGTCGCGTCGACCTGGTTGAACGTGTAGACGTGCAGGCCGTCGATCTCGCAACGGCCGGCCGCGACGTGCGCGCCGAGCCGGCGCACCAGCCCGTCCGGCCGGTAGCCGTTCGGGCGCAACAGTTTTCCGGCAATCGACCGGTTGCCGCGGACGAACCGCGCCGAGTCCCCGACGCCGATCCGGATGCTCATCCGCAACAACCTCGCGGCGCCGACGTCACCCGGGATCCCGGCCACGACGGGCAGCTCCACCCCCCGTGAGCGGGCCTCGACCGCAAACGCGCACACCGCGTCGGCGTCGAAGCAGAGCTGAGTGACAGTGTAGGTGGCAAACTGTTGCTTTACACGCAACAACCGCCACAACGTCTCCGCGTCGATCATCGGATGGCCCTCCGGATAGGACGGCACGCCGATACCGGTCATCCGGTGCCCGATCTCACCCATGGCGCGCAGCAGGGAGAGCCCGTCGGCGAACTCGCCGGCCGGGACGCGCTCGTCGCCGCCCACCACGAACACGTCCCGGACGCCGGCGTCGTCCAGCCGGGCGAGCACCCCGGCGAGTTCGGCCCGACCGGTGAGCTGCCGGGCCGCCAGGTGCGGGACGGCGCGGAAACCGTTGCCGGACAGTGCTTCTGCCAGCGCGACCGTGGCCTCGACCCCCCTGCTCGGGGATGCCGTCACGGTCACCGTGGAACCGCTCGGCAGGACCGCCGCCCGGGCCAGCGCGCCGGGCAGCGGGAGTACCTCGTACCGGAGCCGGGTGAGCAGCAGCGCCGTGGCCGAGCGGCGTCCCCGGGGAATCGGTCCGCCCATGTCACTCAGCCCTTCGGGGTCTCCTTGGAGGGGTCGACGAACGGCTTGGGCACGACCACGGCGCGGCACCGGCCGGCCGGGGTGCGCACGTCCAGCTCGGTGCCGAGCTCGGCCAGGCCGACCGGCAGCATCGCCAGCCCGATGTTGGCCTCGAGCCGTGGCGAGTAGCAGGCACTGGTCACCCGCCCCACCTCGGCGTTGTGCACCTCGACCGGGAACGCCTCGATCATCGAGCCGTCGTTGAACGAGCCCAGCCGCGCGCCGTCGATCTGCACCCCGGCCAGCCGCCGGGACACCCCCTCGGCCCGGATCCGCGCCAGGGCCGCCTTGCCGACGAAGTCCGCCTCCTGGTCCAGGTCGACCATCCAGCGGTAGTCGTAGCCCACCTCGAGCGGGTTGGTGTCCAGCGTGATGTCGCAGCCGTAGGCGAGCATCCCGCCCTCGATCCGGCGGATGTGGCACGGGCCGATCGCTTCCATCCCGTGCGGGCGCCCGGCCTCCCAGACGCGGTCCCACAGCGGCCCGGCGTTGCGCGAAGCGTCCTGCACGTAGATCTCGTAGCCGATCTCGCCGGTGTAGCCGGTACGGCTGACGACCACGTCCATCGCGTCCACCGTGTACCGGCGCAGACCGTAGTACGGGATGTCCAGCACGTCGCGGCCGAACAGGTCGACCACGACCTCCTTCGCGCGCGGTCCCTGGACCTGCACCGGGGCCACGTCGACCTCACGGACGGTGACGTCCCACCCGCCCGCGTGCGCGAGGCCCATGGCCCACAGGCCCGCGTCACTGTCCGCGAGCGAGAGCCAGAACCTGTTGTCCTCCAAGCGCAGCAGCACCGGGTCGTTGATGATGCCGCCGTCCGGTGCGGTGAGGAACACGTACTTGCACTGGCCCACGTCGCACCGGGTCAGATCCCGCGGGACGAGGTGGTTGGTGAAGTCGAACGCCTGCGGGCCGGAGATCTCCAGCTGACGCTCGACGCCGACGTCCCACACCGTGACGCCCTCGAGCAGCGCGTGGTACTCGGCGACCGGATCGCCGTAGTGCCGCGGGTGATAGGTGTGGTTGTAGACGCTGTACATCGCCACACCGTGCGCGCGGGACCTCCAGAAGAACGGGGAGGTCCGCAACCGCGGGTAGAGCAGGATGCCCGGTCGGTCGACGGTGTGGACCGGTGATGCGGGGGTGTGCGGGTCGAGTAGTTCCGTCATGGGGATCGCCTCTTCGGCCGAGATCCGGGTGGGCGCGGGCGCCTGCAGGGGCGCCGCAGCAGTGTTGCGCATTGCGCAGTCGATATGGCCTTACGCAACGAGTGTGCGCGTCGTCACGGTGCCCGTCAAGGGTCGGCGCGAACGGTTCCGAACCGTCGCGGTGGATCAACTAGGCTGCCCGGGTCATGACCGCAGAGCTGACACGCCGACGCCTGCTCACCCTGGCCGGGGCGGGCGTGGCAGCGCTGGGCGTACCGACCCTCGCCGGGTGTGCCCGTACCGGCGGCGACCCGATGCAGCGGCTGCAATCCGGCGGCGACATCCTGATCGGAATGGCCGGTGAGCGCCCGTTCGGGTACACCGACGCGTCCGGCCGGGCCACCGGGGAGAGCCCGGAGGTCGCCCGCGCCGTCGTCGACGGGCTCGGCGGCGGCGGCCTGGTGGCCGTCCAGATCGCCTTCGACGGCCTGATCAACGGCTTGCGCGACGGCCAGTTCGACATGATCGCGGCCGGAATGTCGATCACGTCGCGGCGCTGCCAGCGGGTCCGGTTCTCCCGCCCGGACTTCGTCGCGGCCACCGGGCTGCTCGTCCCGACCGGGAACCCGCGCGGGCTGGCCACGCTGGCCGGCGTCGCGCGCAGCGGGGCGACCCTCGGCGTGCTGGATGAGAGCGCGGAGCAGGAGTACGCGCTGGCCGCCGGCATCCCGGACGTGCGGATCACGACGTTCAACGGGCAGAGCGCGCTGTACCGCGGAGTCGCCGACCGCACGGTCGACGCCGCCGCACTGACCCGGATCTCGCTGCTCGACGAGGTCCGCCGCAACGCCGCGACCGCCGTCGAGGTCACGGCCGGGTTCTATCCCGTGGTGGACGGCCGGCGCGAGCTCGGCGCGGGAGGATTCGCGTTCCGGCCGGAGGACGACGCGTTCCGCACCGCGTTCGACCAGGGACTGACCGCGCTGCAGGAGTCCGGGCGCTGGCTCGAGGTGACGGCGCCGTTCGGCTTCAGCGCCGACAACCTGCCCCCGCGCGACCTCACCACCGAGTCCTTGTGCGCACGCTCGCCGTCATCCTGAGAGGATCCGCGGCATGGCACTGCGCATCGCCGGGCTGGCCGTCCCGGGACCGTCCGACCTGCTGACCGGGGCGGTGGCGGTCGCGGGCTGGACCGGGCAGGCCGCCGGGGTGGTGGCCTCGCTGCCGGCCCGGGCGACCGCGCTGCTCGACGACGTCGGGGGCGTCGTCACCCGGATCCAGGCACTGGCCGACCGGGTGGACGGCCTCCTGGACCGGGTCGACGTCGTCGCGGACCGCGCCGGCACGCTGGTCGAGCGGGTCGACACCGTGGTCGACGAGGCCACCGGCATCGTCGTGCACGTGCAGGACGTCGCCGCGGACGCGGCCGGGCTCGTCTCCCGGGTGAACCCCGTGGTCGATCAGGCCGTCGGGCTCATCGCCCGGGTCTCCCGGGTGGCCGACGAGGCCACCGGGCTCGTGGAACGCGTGTCCACCGTCGCCGACGAGGCGACCGGGCTCGTCAAGCGCGTCTCCGTTGTCTCGGACGAGGCGACCGGGCTGGTGGAACGCGTGTCCGTCGTCTCGGAGAACGCGACCGTGCTCGTCGCCCGCGTGGACGCCGTCGCCGACGCCGCGTCCGGGCTGGTCCGCCGGGTGTCGGTCGTCGCCGAGGACGCCACCGGGCTCATCGCCCGGGTCGGCGGGGTGGCCGAGAACGCGACCGGTGTCGTGGAGGCGGCGAACGCCGTGGCCTCCCGCGCCGGGCAGGTCGTCGAGGAGGCCTCCGGCGCCAGCTCGACGGCGTCCGGGCTGCTCGAGCTCTACGTCCCGATGGCCACGCGGGCCGCGCCGCTGGCACAGCGGTTCGTCGACGAGCTCTCCGAGGCCGAGATCCAGGCCGCGATCCAACTGGTGGACCACCTGCCGTCGCTGACCGAGAGCGTGGAGACCGACATCATGCCGATACTGGCCACCCTGGATCGGGTCGGCCCGGACGTGCACGAGCTGCTCGACGTGCTCAAGGAGGTCCGGCAGGCGATCAACGGCATCCCCGGGTTCACGTTCCTGCGCCGCCGCGGCAGCGAGCGCGAGGACATCTGATCCGACCGGATCGACCCGCTCAGCCCAGCCCGTTGGCCCCGCGGATCAGCGTCACGAGCTCGTCCATCATGTCGGTGAGCTGGTAGTTCTTCGGCGTGAACACCGCCGCCACACCGCCGTCGCGCAGCGTGCGCTCGTCCTCCGGCGGGATGATGCCGCCGACCACGACCGGCACGTCGTCCGCGCCCGCGTCGCGCAGCCCGCGCACCACGGCCGGCACGACCTCCAGGTGCGAGCCGGACAGGACCGACAGGCCCACCGCGTGCACGCCCTCCTGCACCGCGGCCGACACGATCTGGGCCGGTGTCAGACGGATGCCCTGGTAGATCACCTCGAATCCGACGTCGCGGGCCCGCACGGCGACCTGCTCGGCACCGTTGGAGTGACCGTCCAGGCCGGGCTTGCCGACCAGCAGCCGCAGCCGCGAGCCGAGCTCCTCGCCGGTCGCCTTCACCCGCTCGCGCACGTCCGCGATCTCCACCGCGGCCTCCCCGGTCGACACCGCCGCCGACACCCCGGTCGGGGCACGGAACTCGCCGAACACCTCGCGCAGGGCGCCGGACCACTCGCCGGTCGTCACCCCGGCCTTCGCGCAGTCGATCGAGATCTGCATGAGGTTGGTCTCGGTCTTCGCGGCGTCGCGCAGGGCCCGCAGGACCTCGGAGACGGCGCCGGCGTCGCGCGCCTCGCGCCAGGCACCGATCGCCTCGATCGCGCCCCGCTCCGTCGCCGGGTCCACCGTGAAGATCGCCTCGGCGCCCTCGGCCTGCAGCGGGCTCGGCTCGGTGGTGTCGAACTTGTTCACCCCGACCACGACGCGCTCGCCGGACTCCAGCTGACGACGTCCCTCGGCCAGCGAGCTGACCAGCTCGCCCTTCATGTAGCCGCTCTCCACGGCGGCCACCGCGCCACCCATCTCCTGCACCCGGTCGATCTCGGCCCGGGCGCCCTCGACGAGCGCGGAGACCTTGGCCTCGATCACGTGCGAGCCGTCGAAGATGTCCTCGTACTCGAGCAGGTCGGTCTCGTAGGCCAGCACCTGCTGCATCCGCAGCGCCCACTGCTGGTCCCACGGGCGGGGCAGGCCCATCGCCTCGTTCCACGCCGGCAGCTGCACGGCGCGCGCGCGGGCGTCCTTGGACAGCGTGACCGCGAGCATCTCCAGCACGATCCGCTGGACGTTGTTTTCCGGCTGCGCCTCGGTCAGCCCCAGCGAGTTGACCTGCACGCCGTAGCGCAGCCGTCGCTGCTTGGGGTTCTGCACCCCGTAGCGCTCGCGGGTGATGTCGTCCCAGAGGCGCGCGAACGCGCGCATCTTGCACATCTCCTCGACGAAGCGCAGGCCCGCGTTGACGAAGAACGAGATCCGCCCGACGACGTCACCGAACTTCTCCGGCGGCACCTGCCCGGAGTCGCGCACCGAGTCCAGGACCGCGATCGCCGTGCACAGCGCGTAGGACAGCTCCTGCGTCGGCGTGGCCCCGGCCTCCTGCAGGTGGTAGCTGCAGATGTTGATCGGGTTCCACTTCGGGATCTCGG
>JAKDNL010000652.1 GCA_030451825.1 Pseudonocardia sp.
GCACCTTCAAGTCCGTCGCCGTCAAGGCCCCGGGCTTCGGTGACCGCCGCGAGGCGATGCTGGCCGACATGGCCATCCTCACCGGCGGCGAGGTCATCTCCGAGAAGGTCGGCCTCAAGCTCGAGAACGCCGACATGAGCCTGCTCGGCACCGCGCGCAAGGTCGTGGTGACCAAGGACGAGACCACCATGGTCGAGGGCGCCGGCGACGCCGACCAGATCGCCGGCCGGGTCAACCAGATCCGCGCCGAGATCGACCGCACCGACTCCGACTACGACCGCGAGAAGCTCCAGGAGCGTCTCGCGAAGCTGGCCGGCGGTGTCGCGGTGATCAAGGCGGGCGCGGCCACCGAGGTCGAGCTCAAGGAGCGCAAGCACCGCATCGAGGACGCCGTTCGCAACGCGAAGGCGGCCGTCGAGGAGGGCATCGTCGCCGGTGGCGGCGTCGCCCTCATCCAGGCCGGTGCCGGCCTGTTCGAGGGTCTCGGCCTGGACGGGGACGAGGCGACCGGCGCGAACATCGTCAAGGTCGCCCTGGAGGCCCCGCTCAAGCAGATCGCGATCAACGCCGGCCTCGAGGGCGGCGTCGTGGCGGAGAAGGTCCGGAACCTGCCATCCGGTGAGGGGCTCGACGCCTCCACCGGTGAGTACAAGGACCTGATCGCCGCGGGCATCATCGACCCGGCCAAGGTCACCCGCTCGGCGCTGCAGAACGCGGCGTCCATCGCGGCGCTGTTCCTGACCACCGAGGCCGTCATCGCCGACAAGCCGGAGAAGAACGCCGGTGGCGGCGGGGGCGACCCGACCGGTGGCATGGGCGGCATGGGCGGCATGGACTTCTGAGCGAGTCCCTCCACCCAGCACCATCCCGCGGGGGCGGTACCGGTTCGCCGGTGCCGCCCCCGCGGCGCGTCCGGCCTCCGGGCCGCTCCGATCCCCCGGCGTCCCGGATCCGCGCCGAGATGCAGCTCAAGGCGAATTGTCGATCTTTGCGGAGCCGTGCGCTGCATGTCAGCGCGGATCGTGTAGCGGACCGGACCCGGCGGGGCGGGCGAGCGCGTCGATGGTGGTCCGCGCGCGATCGAGCAGGGCGGCACGCAACTCGTCCGGTCCGAGGACCTCGATGCCCGGCACCATCGGCCACAGCACCGTCTCCGCGTGCCGCAGGTCGCCGAACGCCGCCGCCACCTCCAGTGTCTCCCCGTCGGACCGCAACTCCTCGACGGTGACGGCCGCCAGCGCCGCCCGCCGCGCGGCGGGCAGCCGCAACCGGACCCGGACACCCGGATGGCCGGCGTGGAAGTCGGCTCGCCGGCGCAGCCACAGCTGCTCCAGATCCACGCCGTCGGGCCGCCGGGCCGGCTCGGGGAGCGGCTCGGCCGTCTCGATACGGGAGACCCGGTAGGTGCGGTCCTGCCCGTCCCGGACGGCGAGCAGGTACCAGCGCCCGGACGCCTGGACCAGCCCGACCGGGTCGATCACCCGCTCGGTCGCCACGGTCGCACCCTCCCGGCGTGGACCGCCCCCGGCCAGGTACCGCATCCGCAGCCGGTTCCCGCCGAACACCGCCCGCTGGACCGCGGCGAGCACCGCCCCCGGCTCGCCGTCGTCGGGGTCACGCAGCAGGCCGCCGCGGCGGACCAGCACCCGCTCCGCCGCCCCGGTGGCCTCGGCCCGGGCCCGCTCCGGCATCGTCGCGACGACCTTGCGGATCGCCGACGAGAACTCCGCGCGCAGCCCGAGCGCGCCGGAGGTGGCCGCGGATCCCGAGGTCAGCAGGGCAACGGCCTCGCCCGGCGTCAGTCCGGTCAGGTCGGTGGAGAACCCGGGCAGCAGGGCGAAGCCGCCGTGCCGACCGCGCTCGGCGTACACCGGGATGCCCGCGGTCGAGAGCGCCTCGACGTCACGCAGCACGGTCCGCTCGGAGACCTCCAGCTCGGCCGCGATCGCCGTCGCCGTCATCCGGCCGCGGTGCCGCAGCAGGAGCACGAGAGACAGCAGCCGGTCCGCACGCATGGCTCGAGATAATAATGCCACGAATCACGACAGGAGATGTCATGATGGAGGGACAGGATCCTCTTCATGACGACCACACAGACCTGCACCGATCCCCGCCCGATCTGGTTCGGCGCGCTCGCCTGGACGTCGGGCCTCGCAACCTCGGTCCCGACCGCGCAGCTGACCGATCCCACCCCGTGCGACGGCTTCGACGTCCGCACCCTGCTCGCCCACCTGGTGACGACGGTCCGCCGGCCCGCGGCGCTGGCCGCCGGCACCGACCCGATGGCCTACCCCCTGGTGAGCGAGGACGTCCTGGACGATCCCACGGCCGCGTACGCCGCCGAGTCCGCCGCGGTCCGGCGGGTCTGGTCCGGACCGGCCGGGGACGCGCTGCTGGACCGGCCGGTCCGGGTGCCCTGGGGCGAGGTCCCCGGGCGCGAGGCCCTCTGGGGTTACCTCAACGAGACGCTGGTGCACGGCTGGGACCTCGCCGTCGCGACCGGGCAGGACCCGGAGGCCGACCCGGACCTGGCCGCGGCCGCGCTGGCGGCGGCGCGGCGGATGCTCCCGGCCGAGCCGCGCGGCGGGCCCGTGCCGTTCGCCCCGGTCGTGCCCTCGGCCCCGGGTGCGGGCCCCACCGAGCGCCTGGCGAACTGGTCCGGCCACACCCGCTGACGCACGCCGCAGGGCGGCACCCGCGACGGGTACCGCCCTGCGGCGTGTCCGGCCCTACTGCTACTTCTGGAACGGGGCGACGTAGCTCTGTGCCTCCGGCGCGCTGAACACGTCGGTGACCTGGCGCAGCCCGCCCGGAACCTTCGGGTCGGCCTGGGCGATGTACACCGACCGGCTCGCCGGCGTGCCGGGCTTGGTGAAGTCCAGCTCGCTCGCCACCAGACCCTCGGTGGAGAGGTTCTCCGCGTCGAGGAACGCCTGGTGCACCCCGGCCCGGGTGAGGTCACCGCGCTCGCAGGCCTGCTCCAGGATCTGCTGCCAGATGATCCCGCCGGCGTAGCCGTAGGGCACGCCCGCGTTCTTCGAGGCGTCCGGGTACTTCGCCTCGAACTTCTTCCGGACCTCGGCCGCCTTCGGCACCTCGGAGGAGTACGGGACGCCGCTGGCCGAGACGTAGAGGTTGCCGACGCTGGCCGCCGCCGGACCGGCCAGGTTCGTGGCCGGGTCGAAGACCGGGTTGTTGCCCATCACCGGCACGTCCAGTCCGAGTGCGGTCGCG
Organism: Pseudonocardia sp.; assembly: GCA_030451825.1. Classification (GTDB taxonomy): domain Bacteria; phylum Actinomycetota; class Actinomycetes; order Mycobacteriales; family Pseudonocardiaceae; genus Pseudonocardia. The sequence continues at coordinate 3,235 of JAKDNL010000652.1, forward strand.
GCGTTCAGCGTCGATGCCGTCTGCGCCGGGGTGGTGGTCAGCAGGATCGCCTTGACCCCGGCCCCCTGGAACCCGGTGACGATGTTCGTCATGTCCGTGTCCGTGGCGGCGACCTTGGCCTCCTGGATCCTGATGTTGTGCTGTGCCGCGTAGGCCTTCGCGCCGAGCAGGCCGTTCTCGCCGTACTCGCCGCCGATGAAGATGTGCCCGACCGTGTCGCCGTCCTTGAGGAGACCCTGCTGCTGCAGGTAGGCCATCCCGTTGATCATCTCGAGGTCATAGGTGGTGCCGGGGATGATCTGGTACTCGTTGTCGAGGATGAACGACGACCAGGACAGCGCCAGCG
>JAKDNL010000653.1 GCA_030451825.1 Pseudonocardia sp.
CCTATCCGTACGAGTGGCGCTCTCGTCCAACCGGGCCGGCGGCGGCGCGGGTGGCGGCGCGGCCACCCGGGCAGGGGTCAGGCGAGGCACAGCAGCGCGGCGAGCTCGTCCGGCGTGGTCACCGGGCGGTCGCAGACGAATCCGCGGCAGACGTACGCGGCCGGACGCCCGTCCACCAGCCCGCGCCCGTCCAGGAGCGGGACCCCGGCGGTTCCCGGCTCACCACCCACGACGGCCGTGCCGCCGGGCGCGTCCCGGCGCGCCCGCTCGAGCAGTACCGGATCGTCCCCGACGACGGCGACCTGCAGCGGCCCGGCCTCCATCGCCTCGGCCGCGGTGAGCCAGTGTCCGGTGAACCGCGCCGCCCGGGGCAGCAGCGCCCCGATCGCGCTCAGCGCGGTCTCGGCGGCGCTCCGGTAGCCCGACGAGCGCTCCGGCGCGGCCAGCACGGACGCCGTGAGCAGTGCGTTGACCAGCGACGACGCGCCCGCCGGGGTGGCGTTGTCGGTGATCTCGCGCGGTCGGTGCAGCAGTTCCTCGGCGTCGTCGGCAGTGTCGAGATAGACACCCGGACGCTCCGGATCGGCGAAGCGCTCGCATGTGGTGCCGAGCAGCTGCTCGGCCACGATCAGCCGGGCCGGGTCACCGGTGGCCTGGTGCAGGGCGAGCAGCGCCTCGACGAGCAGGGCGTGGTCGTCGAGCACCCCGGCAGCGGCCCCGACCACGCCGCCGCGCGACGAGCGCCGCAGGCGGCCGTCGACGACGTGCCGTTCGAGCAGCAGATCCGCGGTGCTCCCGGCCGCACGCACCCAGTCCGGGAACCCCAGGGCGGCACCCGCCTCGGCGAGGGCGAGCACGGCCATCGCGTTCCAGGCGGTCACGACCTTGTCGTCACGCGCGGGCTGCGGGCGGGTGCCCCGGGCGGCGAGCAGCGCCGTGCGGACCCGCTCCCAGCGGGCGGGGTCGTCCGGGTCGCGCGGCAGCTGCAGGGTGGAGCTGCCGTGGGAGAACGTGCCCTCGGCGGTGACGGCGAGCAGCTGGGCCGCCCACGCGCCGTCGTCGTCGCCGAGGACCTCGCGCAGCTGATCCGGGGTCCAGGCGTAGGTCAGCCCCTCGACGCCGTCGGTGTCGGCGTCCAGCGCGGAGGCGAACCCGCCCTCCGGCGTGCGCAGGTCGCGCAGCAGGAACTCCGCGGTCGCCACGGCGACCCGGTGCGCCGACCCGGAGCCGGTGCGTCGGGCCAGGTGGGCGTAGGCGCGCAGCAGCTGCGCGTTGTCGTAGAGCATTTTCTCGAAGTGCGGCACCGCCCAGGCGTCGTCGACGCTGTAGCGCGCGAACCCGCCGGCCAGCTGGTCGTACATCCCGCCGCAAGCCATCGCCTCACAGGTGCGGGTGACCAGCTCGAGCGCCGGGCCGGACCCGGTGCGCTCGTGGTGGCGCAACAGGAACTCCAGGACCATCGACGGCGGGAACTTCGGCGCACCGCCGAAGCCGCCGTGCTGGGGGTCGAACTCGTCGGCCAGTACCTGCACCGCGGCGTCGAGACGCTCATCGCCGATCGTCGCCGGCTCCGGCAAGGCGGCGGCCTGCGCGGCCAGCTTCTCCGCGATGTCGCCCGCGGCGCTGCGGATGCGGTCGCCGTCCTCGGTCCAGGCCTTCGTGACGGCGTCGAGCAGCTGGCCGAACGAGGGCATCCCGTGCCGGGGCTGCGACGGGTAGTAGGTCCCGCACTGGAACGGTTCGCCGTCCGGGGTGAGGAAGCACGTCATCGGCCAGCCGCCCTGCCCGGTCATGGCCTGCGTGGCCGCCATGTAGACGGCGTCGATGTCCGGGCGCTCCTCGCGGTCGACCTTGATCGCCACGAAGTCCCGGTTGACCTGCTCGGCGGTGGCCGCGTCCTCGAACGACTCGTGCGCCATCACGTGACACCAGTGACAGGCCGCGTAACCGACCGAGAGCAGGACCGGGACGCCGCGTTCGCGGGCCTCGGCGAAGGCCTCGGGCGACCACTCCCACCAGTCGACAGGGTTGTCGGCGTGCTGGAGCAGATACGGGCTGGTGGCGGTGGCGAGCCGGTTGGGCATGCCGATCACCCTCCCAGAAGCCTGCCCGTCCGGCCGGAGACGGGAGCCGCGCGCAGGGCCCCGGGACGCGGTCAGGACCGCTCGGAGCGGTCACCGCCGCCGCTCGCGTCGGCCGCGGCAGGGCCGTCGCCCGCGGCGGGACCGTCGGTCTGCTCGGGCGGGCCGAACGACTCCGGCAGGCGACGGATCCGCCTGCTCATCGAGCGGATCAGCACGACGGTCGCGATCAGCAGCAGCAGGACGACGACGAGCCCGACCGGGGACGAGTTGCCGAACTCCGGCCCCTTGCCCGGCGGCGGGGCCGGTTCCTGGGCAGGTACCAGGACCGACGTCTCGGCCGCCGGCAGCACTCCCGTGTCGACCAGCACCGCGGTCGCCTCCCTCGTCCGAGCCCACCCGGGCACCGCACCCGGACATCGAACGCCCAGGTTACGCGGTGTCTCCGATCAGCCCGCGCGGCGCTGCTCGGCGACCTCCGGGATGCCGGCGAACAGGTCGTCCTCCGGGAGGGTCGTGTCCACCAGCGACGTCACCAGCTCGTAGTCCTCGGTCGGCCAGACCCGGGCCTGCATCTCGAGCGGGGTATGGAACCAGCGGCTGGTCGGGTCGATCTGCGTGGCGTGCGCCCGGAGTGCGTCGTCACGCTGGGCGAAGAACTCCCCGCAGGGGACCTTCGTGGTGACGCGGGTACCCGGGTCCGGACGGTCGGTGTTCCAGCTGGCGAGCCACTCCTCGTAGGGCGAGTCCTGCCCGGACTCCAGGATCGCGTCATGGAACGCGACGATCCGTGCGCGCGAGAAGCCGTGGCCGTAGTAGAGCTTGAGCGGCTGCCACGGCGCGCCCGCCTCCGGGAACCGCTCCGGGTCGCCCGCCGCGTCCCAAGCCGCCACCGACACCTCGTGGGTGCGGATGTGGTCCGGGTGCGGGTAGCCACCGTTCTCGTCGTAGGTGATCAGGACGTGCGGACGGAACTCGCGGATGACGCGGACCAGCGCCTCGGCCTCCACCTCGAGGTCGACGAGCGCGAAGCAGCCCTCCGGCAGCGGCGGCTTGGGGTCGCCCTCGGGCAGCCCGGAGTCCACGAAACCCAGCCAGCGGTGCTGCACACCCAGGATCTCGGCGGCCCGGGCCATCTCGCCCCGGCGGACCTCGGACATGTTGTCGACCACGTCGGGCCGGTCCATCGCCGGGTTGAGGATGCTGCCGGCCTCACCGCCGGTGCAGGTCACGACCATCACGTCGTGACCCTCGGCGACGTAGCGGGCGCTCGTCGCCGCGCCCTTGCTGGACTCGTCGTCCGGGTGTGCGTGCACCGTCATCAGGCGGGGCCGCTCACCGGGGGCGAGGACGTGGGTCGGGGTCATGTGGTCGGGATCCTTCCAAGGTCTGACGGCCGAGATCTCACTGAGAGGAGCTTGCGGAACGAACATCGGCACTGAGAGGAGCTTGCGGAACGAACATCGGCACTGAGAGGAGCTTGCGGAACGA
>JAKDNL010000094.1 GCA_030451825.1 Pseudonocardia sp.
AACGAATGCGACCCACCGGTCGTTCGCACTCCGCAGGCGTGGATCAATCCCGGGGACATCACGTGCCCCTCACCATGGTCAACGGGGCACCAGTGCTGTCGAACGGGGTTCTGAGAGCCGTGGTGCCCCATTGACCATGGAAACGCCGCTGGCGGGGTCGTAGGGGTGAGACGGCGCTGTTCCGAGCGAGCCGTTCGTCGCGCCCGTCCCTTCGAGGGGGTCTGCTCGTGATCGCCACCGTCGGCGGGGGCGGTTGAGGTGTGCAGACCGGTCACCGGCCCCCACCAGCGCACCATGTGCCGGACGCTCTTCGGCCCACCACGATGTCAGTGGTCGCGGCCGATCTCCGCCACCGGGAGGGTGTGCGACGTCGACGCGGCCGCGGCGGCGGCGTCGATGGCGTGCGGCCGGCCCGGTCGACGGGCGGAGACCACGGCGAACACGATCGTGGACGCCGAGAAGATCGCGAGCGCGATGCACCCCTCGGCGAATCCGGAGGCGAGGGCGTCGGCGTGCGGCGCACCCTCCGCCGTGCGGGCTGCGATCGCGTTGCTGTAGATCCCGGCGACGACGGCGGTCATCACGGCGCCGCCGACGTAGCGGGCCATGTTGGAGATTCCGGAGGCCTGCCCGACCTGCTCGCGGGTGACGCAGGAGGTCGAGATCGAGGACGCCGGCCCGTTCGTCAGCGAGAGTCCCGCGGCGATGCACAGCAGCGGGAACAGGAACCTGCCGTACTCCCAGGACGGATCGGCGCGAGCGAGCAGGAAGAACCCGGCGGTCAGGACGACGAATCCGGCGAGGACCACGGATCGGACGCCGAAGTGGCGGGCCAGCGGGGTGACCAGCGGCGCCAGGATGATCACGACGGCGGCCAGTGGGAGCATCGCGAGGCCCGCGATCAGGCTCGAGAAGCCGAGCGTGCCCGGATCCTGGAAGTACAGGCTGAGGATGAAGCTGAGCGCGGCGATCGCCCCGGCCCCGACGAAGATCACCCAGGTGGAGACGACGAGCTGCGTGTTGCGCAGCAGGCGCAGGTCGACGAGCGGGGAGGACACCCGCCGCTCGACGGCGACGAAGCCGACCGTCGCCGCCAGCGTGAGGACCAGGCAGGCCAGGGTGGGTACCGAGAACCATCCCCAGGTCGACCCCTCGGTCATCGCGAACACGAACGGCACCAGGATGCCGGCGATCAGGGCGGTCCCCGCGAAGTCGATCGTGCGGGGGCGGTTCTCGTCGCGCGACTCGGCCACCGTGCGCAACGCGAGCGGGATGCAGACGGCCGCGATGACCGCGTCGATCCAGAACCGGCCCTGCCATCCGGTCGCCTCGTTGAGCACCCCGCCGAGGACGGGCCCACCCGCCGCGCCCGCCGCGGCGGCCGCACCCCACAACGAGACCGCGCGCATCTGTGCGGGCCCGGCCGAGGCGACCGAGAGCAGGCTCAACCCGCAGGCCAGGATCGTGGCGCCGGCCGCCCCCTGGACCAGCCGGCCGAGCACGACCATCGTGCCCGTCTGGGCGAGCGCGATCAGCACGCACGAGACGACGAACAGCGCCAGCCCGGCCACGAAGACGCGTCGGCGTCCGAACACGTCTCCCATCGCGCCGGAGGTGACGATCACCGCCGCCCCGACCAGCAGGTAGCCGGTCACCGCCCACTGCAGGACGGCCACCGGCGTCTGCAGGTCCACGCTGATCGAGGGCAGCAGGATGCTCACCGCCGAGGTGTTCGCGTTCACCACCAGCGTCGACACGCACGCAACGGCCATCAGGCCCCAGCCCGGCCGGATCCCGGGGTCGGTGCCGGCCCGGGTGCTCACGTCGCGTTCTGCATCGTCGCCGGTCCCTTCGGGGGCTTCTCCGTCGGTCAGGTCCACGCGGCGAAGCGTCGTGGTCCCGGCCGCCCGGTGCCTCACCCGGCAAAGGTGAGTCCGGATCAGACCGGCAGCCACCCGAGGACGAACAGGCTCGCCAGGACCAGCAGCAGCAGGCCGGCGTGGATCAGCCATCCGAGGCGCTCCACGAGTGCCGGGTCCTTGCGCTCCTGCGAGGTCACACCGTGGCTCTCGCAGCGGCGAGCCGGGCGTTACGCGGGCAGGGGGAGCCTACCGGCGGCGATGGCGAACAACGCCCGCAGCCCGTCACCGACCCGGTCGGGTGCGATCGCCGACGGCGACGCCCCGGGGTGCCGGGGTGAGATCCGTACACGCAGCGTGCGCGGACGGATCCGGAAGCGGACCGGCGGTTCCAGCACGACGGTCTCGCCGTCGATGCCCAGCGGGACCGGTTGCGCCGAGTCGACCTCGAACTCGGCCGTCGACCATTGCACGGGCGCGGACCAGGACGGGTGCTCCGCCCCGTCGCCCCTGGCCGGCAGGACGACGACGCCGAGCCGGCCGGCGTCGATCCGGGGGCGGGTCCCGGATCCGACGGCGTGGCCGAGCCGATAAGGGTTGTTCGACACCAGGATCGTCGCCGCCGACGCGTGAACCGCGCCGTCGGGGGAGGTCCAGCGCAGGTCGGGTTCCGAGCCCGCGGGCCCGAGGACCGCCGGTACGGCGTCGAGCAGCGTGCGGATCTTGGCGTCGCGGTAGCCCGCGCTCTGCACAGCGACGGCGTAGAGGCCCAGCGAGACGTTGTTGACGAAGACCCGGCCGTTGACCTCACCGAGGTCCACGAGGTGCTCTCCGCCGTCGACGAAGGCGTCCAGGGCGCCGACGACATCGTCGCGATCTACGCCCAGATCGAGGGCGAAATGGTTGCGGGTGCCCGCCGGGATGCAGGCGTAGGGCAGGCCGTGTCCGGCGGCCGCCGTGGCGACGATGGCCTGGGTGCCGTCGCCACCGGCGGCCGCGAGCCCGTCGGCTCCCGAGTCCACGGCGTCCCGGACGAGTTGCTCGAGGTCGTCGCCACGCTGCAGCACCACGGCCCGGATCCCGCGCTGCCCGGCCTGCTCGGCCAGCCCGACCTTCGACGCCTTCCCCCCGCCGGAGGCCGGGTTGATGAACAGCACGGGGTTGCCGGGCGGGTCGGCGGCGCTGCGCCGCATGCGCACCTGGAACGCGAACCGGCCGGCGGCGTGCCAGATCCCCAGCCCTGCCACGAGCAGCACCAGGTAGATCCATCCACTGTCACGGAGCAGCAGGACCGCCGCCCCACCCAGGGCGAGCACCGCGACGACCATCCCGGTCACGCGTGGGGCCCCGCGTCGCAGCACCCCGAACCATGCGGCCACACCCGCGACCGCCACGCAGGCCAGCACGCCGAGGCCGCCGGGGAAACGAACGACCGCCACCGTCACGGCGAGCAGGACGGTCAGGACGGCGGAGACCAGCGCGACGATCGCCGCGATCCTCTGGGGCGCGGTCACCGGGATGGTCCGAGCACCCATGATGTCCTCTCCGACGGGCGGTGCAGCGCGCTCACGGTGGCGGCGACCCGGCCGGTGCGCGGCCTACACGCCCGGCTCGGCCGTGATCCGGCCGGAGGCGATCGCGTCCAGCAGGGCACGGTGATCGCGCTCGTTCTGGTCGGCGTAGGCCTCGGCGAAGGACCGGACGGCCACGTCGAAGGACCGGCCCTTGCCCAGGTAGGCGGCGATCGCGACGCGGTCCCCGGAGCGGGCGTGTGCGCGTGCGAGCGTCCATCCGCACAGCTCGCCATAGGCCTGCATGCCCTTGGGAGCCATCGTCTCCACCTCCGCCGAGCCCTTCCAGTCCCGCAGCTGACGCAGGTAGAAGTCCCTGGCCCGGCCGTCCATGCCCGGGGCCCGAACCCAGCCGAGGAAGATGTCACCGACGGCCTGCATGAGCCGCTGCCCGACGACGACCCGCTGCCCGCCGTTGTCGAACGCGCTCGGCCCGAGGTAGTCCTCGAGCACCGACCTCCCGGCCTCCTTCGCCTGCAGGAACAGCGGGTCGCCGCCGTCTCCGGTGTCTCCGACCAGCAGCAGCATCCAGGAACGGGTCCCGACGCTGCCGACCCCGACGACCTTGCGGGCCATGTCGACGAGGCGGTACCGATCCAGCAGGATCCGCCGATCGGCGTCCAGGGTGTCCCGATACGCCCGGAACACGTTCCCCAGCTGCTCCCGCGTCCCCGGGGCCCCGTCCGAGCCGTCGAGCAGGTCACGCAGCGGTACGACGAGCGGTGGTTCGGCCTTGAGCCTCGCCTCGCCGTCCGCGACGACGGCGAACCGTCCGAGCGCCCCGAGGTTGTCCTTGGTCCGGGCCTTCGCGGCAGCGCGCGCCAGCGACCTGCGCTGCGAACCGGACAGCCGGACGCCGGTGACGGACTCGACCCGGTTGATGTCGGCGTGGGCGTACCAGACGCTCAGCGATCCCTGGCCGGCGAAACCGTGCATCGCGTCGCGGTACGCCGCGACCGTCGCCTCCACGATGCGCCGGCGGACCTTCCCCGGATAGTCGTTCTCGCGCCCGGCGACCTCCATGCTCGCCGCCAGGCGCTTGACATCCCATTCCCAGGGCCCCGGCAACGTCTCGTCGAAGTCGTTGATGTCGAAGACCAGGTGCCGCTCGGGCGAGGCGAACAGGCCGAAGTTCGCCAGGTGGGCGTCGCCGCACGCCTGCACCACGAGGCCGGACCGCGGGGTTCCGGCCAGGTCGCTCGCCATCGGCAACGCCGCGCCCCGGAAGTACGCGAACGGCGAGGAGGCCATCCGCCCGTAGCGGAGGGGCAGCAGCTCCGGGACCCGTGCCTGGCCCTGTTGCTCGAGCAACGCCACCGGATCGGGCCGGTCCGGACCGGGGCGGAAGTCCGCGTTGCTCGAGCGCGGCACCTGCGCGCGCGCCGCCTTGCCCCGGGAGATCTGCCCAGTGCGGCCGGGGGCCGGGTCAAGCGGCTGGGCATGGTTCCTGCGCCGGGCCACGGTCGTCCGTGTCATGGGGTTTCCTCGTCATCCGGGATGCGGTTCGTCCGCCCCGGACAGGGCGCCGCGGGTCAGCGCGGCCGGACCCTCCTCGCGCCGGTGCATCGGTCACCCACCGTCGGGGTCACGCGGCCGGTGGGCATCCCCCGCACCGGGTGAGTGCCATAGCGACCGGAGCCGTCCGTCGGACGTCCGGACCATCGGTCGGTCGGTGATCGGCGGAGTTCCGGTGGGCATATGCAGGAGGCGGGGTCGGCACGCGGAAGCGCTGCGGGACGGGCGCGCGATCGTCGTCAAGGTTGACGATTGTGATCTCGACCGGATCGGCGACATGGTTCGACGTGCGACCGGCCCCGGGCCCCTTCGCCCCGTCGAAGGGTCGAGTTGATGTCTTCGGCGAATCGTGGGGCCGGGACCGGTAGCTTGGAGTCGACCGCCATGCCGCTCGTGCCGTCCGTCAAGATCACAGTGCCGCAGATCCCGCCCGAGTTCGTGGTGCGCGCCAGGCTGGACGGCGAACTCGACGCGGGGGAGACGGCAGACCTGTCGCTGGTCTGCGCTCCCGCTGGATACGGCAAGACGGTGCTCCTCGCGGGCTGGTCCCGGAGCACCACGGCGATCGACACGGCGTGGGTCGGCATCGACCCCGACGACAACGAACCGAGCCGGCTGTGGGCCTCGGTCGTGGCGGCGATCGCCGGCTGCCCGTCGGTCCCTCCCGACAGCCGGATCCATGCCCGGTGGTCCTGGCGACCGGACCAGATCCCGGAGTTCGTCGCCGAGCTCGCCGAGACGCTGGCAGCCCTGCCGCGGCCCATCCGGCTGATCGTCGACGACGTGCACGAGCTGGTCGACCCCGATGCCCTGCACGGCATCAGGATCCTCACCCGGATCAAGCCCGCGACCGTCCACCTCGTCCTGGCCGGCCGTCTCGATCCGCCGCTGTCCCTGCCCCGGTTACGGCTGGGCGGCCGGCTGCGGGAGCTGCGCGCGGAGCAGCTGTCCTTCACCCGGCAGGAGGCCACGGCCCTGCTGGGGAACTCGGGGCTGGACCTCACGCCGCCACAGGTCGAGGCGCTGCACCTGCGCACCGGTGGCTGGGCGGCCGGGCTGCGGCTGGCGGCCCTCGGCATCGAGAAGGCCGCCGACCGCGACGCGTTCCTGACGCAGTTCTCCGGAGACGAGAGCTCGGTGGCCGACTACCTCGTCGGGGAGATCCTCTCCGGCCTGCCGGACGACGTGCAGGACTTCCTGCGCGTGATCAGCATCAGCAACCCGATTCCGACCGGGCTCGCCGCCGAGCTCTCCGGCCGCGACGACGCCGGCAGCATGCTCGACCGGCTCGAACACCAGACCTCGCTGGTGGCTGCCTCCGGGCAGGGGACCGGCGCGTTCCGCGTCCAGGAGCTCCTGCGCACCCACCTGGTCGCCGACCTCCGACGCCAGGGCGATCGCCGGCTGGCCGACCTGCACGCGGTGGCCGCCCGATGGTGGGCGAGCCAGGATCGCGGGTCGTCGCTCGAGCACGCCGCGCAGAGCCGGGGGACGGCCCTGACGACCGACCTGCTCCATCGTTTCGCCGTGCCACTGCTACTCGTCGGAGACCACCGGACGCTGCGACACGCGTTGTCGACCGTCGGCGCCGCCGCCACCGCGAGCGACTCCTGGCTGGCCCTCGCCTCCTCGCTCGGCCACCTCGAGACCGGAGAGCTGCCCGCCGCACGGGACGACCTGCACGCGGCGCGCGCGTCCTGGCCGGCGCAGGTCCCGGTGGAACTCGAGGTGCTCCGTACCGTGGCCGAGCAGTTCTGCGCCGGACCACGCGGCACCGCACCTGCCGCGATAGCGGACCTCGACGACCTACCCGCCGGACCGGAGCTGGAGGCGCTCGCGCGGCTGACCCGGGGCAACGCGCGGCTCGGGCACCGCGACCGGGCCGGTGCGCGCGCGGAGTTCGACGCCGTTCTGGACCTGAGCCGGCGACACGGTTTCGACTACCTGCGCGTCCTGTCACTCGGGCTGCTGGGCGTCGTCGCCGTCGGCTCCGGCGACCTGCCGACGACGCGGGCGGTGTGCAGCGAGGCCCTCGTCGCCGCCGACGAGCAGGGCTGGGGAGACACCCCGTTGGCTGCCGCGGCCACGGCGATGCTGGCCTACGCCGAGCTCATGTGCTGCGAGACCGCCGACGCCGCACGCGTCGCCGCCCGCGGCATCGCACGGGGGCCGGACGCGACGGCATCTCCTTCCCGGTTCGCGTTGCAGGCGGTCCACGGCGCGGCCGTGTTCGACCTGGGCGACCACAGCGGCGGGCTGGCCGAACTGCAGCAGGCACGCTCGGACTTCGGCGCCGAGGAGACGGGAGCCGAGCTCTGTGCCGCGATGGCGCTGCTGGAGTTCCGGGTCGCGCTGCTCCTCGGGCACCCGGCGGCCGCGCACAGCGCGCTGGCGTGGTTGGCCGAGCGGACCGGCGACACCGGTGAGCTTCTGATGATGCGCGCGTGGGTCGAGTCCGCGGGAGGCCACCGGGAACGCGCCCGGACCCTGGTCCGCGCCGTGCTGGAGGGCCCGGTACGCACGCTGCTCCCGGCCACCGCCGTCGACGCCTGGTTGTTGGAGACGTCCATCGCCCTGGCCGCGGGCGAACGGCCCGCCGCGCGCCACGCGCTGCGCAACGCGCTGGCCGCGGCCGAGCCGCTCGACACGATCCGCCCGTTCGCACTGGCCGAGCCGGGCGTACGCGAGCTGCTCGTGCACCAGCGCGGCAGCTTCGGCGCCGGCGAGGACGTCGCGAACCGGGCACTCACCGCGGGGCTCGGCGGCGGTCCCCAGCCGGAGCTGCTGAGCGGACGGGAGACCACCGTGCTCGAGCTGCTCCCGACCCTGCTCTCACTCGACGACATCGCCGCCGACCTCACCGTGTCGGTGAACACCGTGAAGAGCCATGTGCGATCGATCTACGCCAAGCTCGGCGTGAGCAGCCGACGGCTCGCCGTGGTCGCGGCGCACGAGCGCGGTCTGATCGGCAGCGCAGGTCCGGCACGGGCAGGGGCGCCGCTCGCGGGATCGGGCGTACGGACGCGGGTGTGATGCCCTCGCGCCGGCCGTCGAGTCAGGCTGCGGCCGAATCCCGGTCGTAGACGCACAGCGCCGTGATCACGAAGACGTTCAGCAGGATGATCAGCAGAGACCAGACCGGGTAGTAGGGGATGAACAGGAAGTTCGCGAACATGCTCAGGGACGCGATCATGATGCCGACCGCCCGGCCCCAGGCCCGGCCGGAGATCAGCGCGGCACCCGCGGCAGCGACGAGGACTCCGACGAGGACGTGCACCCAGCCCCACGCCGTCAGGTCGAAGGCGAACGCGTACTCGGCCCCCACCACGTAGACCTCGTTGCGGAACAACGCCACGATGCCCTCGATCACGCCGAACACTCCGGCGATGATCATCATGACGCCGGCGAAGAACGCCAGGCCGGCCGTCCACGACGCGGGACGCTGCCCGTGCGGTCGTGCGGGCGGGGCGAGCTGGTTCTCGGCGGAAGCGGATTGCTGGGGCACAGACATCGGGGACCTCCCGGGGGGATGCGGGCCTGACTTCGCCGGGAGTGTCGCGCCCCCGGCGCCGGACCCTCCTCATCCGTGGCGGGTGATCCGGCGCGGGCCCGGGCGAGCGATCGTTCGCCCGGTGAACCTGCAGGCCCGACGCGACCGCGCGCTGCTGCGCTATCGGGCCCGCCTGGCTCTGCGGGTGCCCCGCCGGATGGTCGCGATCAGCGGCTACGACCGCGCCCTCGGACTGTCCGCGCAGGCGTTCGTCGCGCTGGTCCCGATGCTCGTCATGGTCGCCGCCCTCGCTCCGGCGGGCAGCGCCGCCGGCCCGGAGCTGGTCGCCGGCGTGGATCCCTCCGGGCAGGCGTCGTCGGCGCTGTCGGGCCTGCTCGAGCGGCCGCCGGGGGTCGAGCCGCTGACCGTGCTGGGCGCGGTCCTGCTGGTGCTGTCGGTCCTCGGCTTCACCCGATCCCTGCAACGCGCCTACCAGGCGAGCTGGGACCTTCCGTCGCGAGGAGTCCGGGGCATGGCGTTCGGGCTGCTCGCCGCGATCGCACTGGTCGGCGAGTTCGCGCTGCTCGCGTTCCTCGGCCCGGTCTTCTCCGGGCTCGTCGACGGGACGGCGCCCGGGCTCGTGGTGCGGGCCGCGGCGGCGGTCCTGCTGTGGTGGCCGATCCTGTACCTGCTGCTGGGCGGGCGCGTCGGCTGGCGGACGCTGCTGCCCGGCGCCGCCCTCACCGGCGGCGGGCAGACCGTCGTGATCATGGTGTCGGGGGTCTACCTGCCCGCCGCCGTGAGCCGGGAAGCCACCCGGTACGGCCTGATCGGCGTCGCCATGGCGCTGTTGTCCTGGCTGGTCGTGCTGGGTCTGCTGCTCGTGGTGTCCGCGGTCGTCAGCGCCGAGCTCGTACGACCGGTCACCACGACCGACGACGCCACCACCACCCTCGCCGAGTGACGGCGCGTGGGTATCGACCCGGCGCCACGGCTCACGTCGGGGCGGGCGCCGGATCGTGGTCGACGCCCTCCGGCTCGCGCCGTGTTCGTCGAGACTTCTTCCGCGGAGGGGGCGGCGCATCCGGATCGTCGTCCTTGGCCTTCGCGCGCAGCAACGCGTCGGCCCATCGTGCCTGCGGGTCGATGTCCACGAGCAACGCCTTGGCCAGCAGCGTCAGCGGGATCGCGAGGATCGCCCCGAGCGGGCCGAGCAACCATGCCCAGAACACCAGTGCCACGAACGTCACGGTGACCGACAGCCCGACCGCGTCCCCGATGAACCGCGGCTGGATGATCGACTGGACGACGAAGTTGATGCCGCAGAAGACCACGATGACGATCACCATCAGCTGCGGGCCCCCGGTCAGCAGGGCGAGCAGCGCCGGCGGCACCACGCCGATGATGAACCCGACGTTCGGGATGTAGTTGGTGATGAACGCCAGCAGCCCCCAGGTGACGGCCAGGGGGATCCCCAGCAGTGCCAGCGCGACGGTGTCGAGCACCGCGACGATGAGCCCGAACACCGTCGTGACCAGCAGGTACTGCCGTGTGCCCCACGCGAAGCGGCCCAGTGCCTCACTGGTCTGCGGGCGGTCCGCGGCGATCGAGGCGATCCGGTCGCCCGCACCGCCCGACTCGACGCCGAGGAACAGCAGCAGCGCGAGCAGGAACACGAAGTTCGACGCCAGCCCGGCCACGCTGCTCAGCAGCCCCCCGAGCATCGCGGCGACCTTGCCGAGGTTCAGCGAGCCGGCGGCCTGCTGCAGCTGCTCGGGGCCGACACCCCACGCGGCCAGGCTCGCCGTGGCCTGGGCGATCAGCCCGTCCGCCGCCGCGGCGTACTGCGGGAGCTCGGTCGCCAGCCGGGCCACCGAGTAGATGATGCCCAGGGCCAGCCCGAGCAGGATGGCGTAGACGAGCAGCACCACCACGAGCGTGGTCGCCCAGCCGGGCCATCCGTGCCGTCGCAACCAGCCCTGCACCGGGGCCACTGCGATGACGATGATCAGCGCCATGAACGCCGGGCCGATCAGCCAGGCCACCGCCTGCAGGCCCGCCGCGACCACGATGGTCGCCGCCATGCCCAGCAGGATGATGAGGAAACGCGGTATGCCACGCCGAACCGTCCCGCCGTTCATCACCGGTGGGACGGCCGGCGCGATACCCGTTACCGGGGGGATGGGGACATCGGCTGCCGGAGTCGTCACGCCGCGAAGCTAGGGGGCACGAACGGCGCGGCCATCACCCGCCGAAGGTGACCGGCCTTCGAACCCGAGGCGGCACACTCGCCGGGGGTGCACGTGTGCCGTCCCGCGCACACCCCAGGCGAGTACGGGAACGACGGAGCCGGGCCGATGACGACGAATCCGAACATCCGGGCGAGCATCCCGGCGCACGGGAGGCCGGTCGTGGTATCGCTGCTGGGATCCGTGACCTCGGTGGTGGTGCTGCTGATCGTGTACTACGCGGCCCCGCTGGACCGGCCTCTCGATTCCTGGACCTGGATCAGGTTCGTGGCCGGGTTGCTCGCCTACGCCGGCTTGATCGTCTGGCAGGTGCGGGCGATAGCCGGCTCCGGCTTCCCGCGGCTTCGCGCCGTACAGGCCATGGCAACCGGCTTCCCGGTCCTGCTGGTGCTCTACGCCTCCTGGTACAGCGTCATCGCCCACCAACGACCGGAGAGCTTCAGCGAGGCACTGAGCAGGACCGACGCGCTGTACTTCGCGGTCACCGTCTTCGCCACCGTCGGTTTCGGTGACATCACGCCCCGTACGGAGCTCGCGCGAGTCCTCACGATGACCCAGATGCTCGTCGGGCTCGTCGCCATCGGGCTCGTCGCGAAGATCCTGCTCGGCGCGGTCGGCATGGCCGCCGGGCGCGATGGGGCCGCGGGACCGCGGCCGGACAGGGATCACTGACGCTGCCACGTCCTGTCCTCGCGGATCAGGTGGAGTCGGTGCGCGGTGGAGTACCCAGGAGCGGGCCCAGGCGGCGGAGGACGTCGATCTGGGCGGCGTTGTAGAGGTCCTCGATGGCCTTGCCGGTCGTGAGCGCGGCGAAGCGTGCCCCGCCCGGTGCGTCGGCGTGGGCGTCGCGCAGCCCGGGATGTCGGGCATGCAGCGCGCGGACGTAGGGTGCCATCCGCTCGGCCAGGTCCTGGCGGGTCGGTTCGTCGGCATCGGCCTGCAGGTGGTCGAACTCCGAGGATGCGAGATCCTCGGTAGGGTCCTGCAGCATGTCGGAGTAGGCCTGCAGGCCCTGCGGGCCGAGGATCCGGGTCATGACGACGACGAGCGAGCGGTCGGCGTCGGACATCGCGGCCTCGGCGGTGGGCGGGGCGAACTCGGGCGGCAGGTCTGTCGGCGCGGACTGGCGCAGGATGAGGCCGAGCTCGACGCGGACCCGTTGGAGCCGTTCGATGGTGGCGGCGAGTTCGGCGTCGAGGGTGCGCAGGGCTTCCTCCGGGTGGTCGTCGGCGTCGCCCATGGCGGCGATCTGGGTCAGGGAGAACCCGAGGTCGGTCAGGCGTTTGATCCGCAGCACCCGGACGAGGTGGGCGACGCCGTACTGCTTGTAACCGTTGGAGAGCCGCTCGGGCTCGGCGAGCAGGCCGACCTCGTGGTAGTGCCGTACCGCCCGCAGGCTCGTGCCGGCGAGCTCGGCGATCTCACGGGTGCTCCACGCCACGACCGGAACCTCGATTCGACTTGCTGTCGGCATCGACGCGATCGCGCCGACGGATGCCAGTGGAAACCGTGCCGCCGCGGCATGGTCAAGTGTTCGCCCGAAAGTATGGACGTCGCGGCCACGACAACGCCGGAGTCGACGAGCGCCAGGTGTTGCCGATGACGATCTCCAGCCGTCCGCCGGAGAGCTGGAACGGCGGTCTCCACGACGCGTCGCAGGCGCTCGTACACCGAGATGATCTCCCCGGTCACCGGGTGCGGGGTGTGCGGGACGATGTCGAGTACCTGGAACCTCACGGGGAGGCCTCCGTCGGGTCGGTGGTGGTGGGCGACGGGCGCAGCCCGAGGTGCTCCCGGAGCGTGCTGCCCTCGTACTCGGTGCGGAACGAGCCGCGTTCCTGCAGCAGCGGAACGACGGTGTCGGCGAACTCGTCGAGCCCGCCGGGGGTGATGTGCGGGACCAGGACGAACCCGTCGCCGGCGTCGGTCTGCACGAACCGGTCGATCGCCTCGGCGACCGTGGACGGGGCTCCGACGAACGTGTGCCGCGCGGTCACCTCGACGACCACCTCGCGCAGCGAGAGCCGCTTGGCCTCGGCGATCGCGCGCCACTCGTTCGCGGTGGCGACGGGGTCGCGGTACATCCGGACGCTGGCCCGGCCCTTCGAGACCGTGTTCTCCCCGACGACCGGATCGAGCGAGGGAAGCGGCCCGTCCGGGTCGAGGTCGGACAGGTCGCGGTTCCACAGCTGCTCCGCGAACTTGATCGCGGTCTGGCCGCTGACCTGCTGGTGGCGCACGACGTCGGCCTTCTCGGCGGCCTCGGCGTCGGTGTCGCCGAGCACGAACGTCGCCGAGGGGAGGATCTTCAGGTCGGAGTGCTCGCGGCCGTAGCGGGCGAGGCGGCCCTTCACGTCGGCGTAGAACGCGCGCCCGGCCTCCAGCTCGGCGTGCCGACTGAAGATCGCGTCCGCGGACGACGCGGCGAACTCCCGGCCCTCCTCGGAGTCCCCGGCCTGCAGGATGACCGGACGGCCCTGCGGGCTGCGCGGGACGGCGAACCGGCCGGCGATGTCGAACTGGTCGGAACCGATCGCGAACCGGCCGGCGTCGGCATCGGCGAGGAACTCGCCGGAGGACTTGTCGGCCACGATCTCGTCGCCGTTCCAGGAGTCCCACAGGATGCCGGTCGCGGACAGGAACTCCTTGGCGCGGGAGTAGCGCTCGTCCCGGGGCAGGAAGCCGCCGCGGCGGAAGTTCTCCCCGGTGAACTCGTCCCAGCTGGTGACGACGTTCCAGGCCGCGCGCCCGGCCGAGAGGTGATCCAGCGAGGCGAACTGCCGCGCCACCTCGTAGGGCTCGTTGAACGTCGAGTTGATCGTGCCGGCCAGCCCCAGACGGTCGGTGACCGCGGCCAGCGCGGCGAGGATCGCGAACGTGTCCGGCCGCCCGACGACGTCGAGGTCGTAGATCCGCCCGCCCTGCTCGCGCAGCCGAAGGCCCTCGGCCAGGAACAGGAAGTCGAACTTCGCGCGCTCGGCGGTGCGGGCGAAGTGGGCGAACGAGGAGAACTCGATGTGGCTTCCGGCCTCCGGGTCGCTCCAGACGGTCGTGTTGTTCACGCCCGGGAAGTGCGCGGCGAGATGGATCTGCTTGCGTGGCATGGGTTTGCCCTCCCTCTCAGGCGTTCACGTAGCGGTTGGCGGGACGGGCCAGTCCGAGGTGCCCGCGCAGCGTGTCCGACGCGTAGGCGGTGCGGAACGCTCCCCGGCGTTGCAGTTCCGGTACCAGGTCGCGGGTGATGCGGTGCAGGTCGTGCGGGAGTGCGCCGGGCCGCAGCCGGACGCCGGACAACCCCGCCGCCCGCCAGCCGAGGACCAGGTCGGCCAGCTCGGCGGGGGTACCGACTAACACGTGCGCGTCGCTGACCAGCTCGCGGCCCAGCCGGTCGTCCAGGCGGGCCTTGCGCTCACGCGCCGCGCCGGCGTCGGAGTCCAGGAACACGACCACGTCGCCGAGGACGTGCACCGGCTCGGCGCCGCGCCCGGCCCGATCCTGCTCGTCGCGGACCCGTCCGAGGATGCCGGCGGCGTCGGCGTCGTCTGCGGGGGTCACGAACACCAGGTCGGCGGCGCGCCCGGCCAACCGGTAGGCGACCGTGCGGTGGGCCAGTACCGCGATCGGCGGCCGGCCCTGGGGCGGTCGCGGGGTGATCGACGGGCCGCGCACGGAGAACGACGCGCCGTCGAAGTCGATGTAGTGCAGCTTGCCGATGTCGACGAACCGGCCTGTGGCGACGTCGCGGATCTCGGCGTCGTCCTCCCAGCTGTCCCACAGCCGGCGCAGCACCTCGGCGTAGTCCGCGGCCTCGTCGAACAGGTCGGCGAGGGGCCCGGTGTCGTCGATGCCCGGGGCGTCGCGGTCGAACTCCCCGATCGTGCGCCGGCCGAACAACGCCGCGTCCTGCCCGCGTCCCGAGGTCCGCAGCTGCACCCCGGCCCGGCCGGTGCTCACGTAGTCCAGCGTCGCGATCGCCTTGGACGCGTGGAACGGCTCGGTGTGCGTGACGACCTGGCTCGGCATGATCCCGATGTGCCGGGTCACCGGCCCCAGCCGGTTCGCGATCAGGACCGCGTCCAGGCGACCGCGGACCTGGTCCGTGCGGGCGTCCGGGCGGAACGGCGACGAGGACTGCAGCCCGAGGGAGTCCTCGACCGTGACCAGGTCGGCCAGGCCGCGCTCGGCCTCGGTGACAAGGTCGGTCCAGTACTCACCGGTGAGTAGATCCCGCGGACGCGCGTCGGGTTCCCGCCACGCGGCCGGGTGCCAGCCGCAGTCGGCGAGTGCGACGGCGAGGTGCAGCTCCGGCGTGCTCGTGTTGGACATCGGGTGTCCTCCCGGATTCAGGGGGTGGGCGGTCAGGATGTGGCCTTTCGGGGCAGCCCCGGCGGGTTGACCACGGAGGTCGGCAGTCCCTCGCGGTCGTAGAGCGGGGTGACCCAACGGATGTGCAGCACCGCTGGTGGGGCGGTCGCCACGTGGGCGCCAGGGGACAGGGACATGGGGGAGGACCTCTCGGGAGGTGCACGGCCGGGTTCGGACGACCGCACACGGGACCGCGGCGAGGCCCGTGCCGGGGCCACGCCGTCACTGACGACGCGAACGGGTCAGCGACAGAGCCCGCTGCGTGTCCGGCAGAAGTCGACGTGGCGACGGCGGGTCCAGCGCCACCGCAACCGGTCGGATGGTGGCGCGGTGTCCGGTGGCCCGGTGCGCACGCTGCGGTTCGACACGGGCGGAACTCCCATCGGACCCGGCGGTAGCACCCTGCCGCGCGGAACCGATCACCACGCGGGGCGGGTTGCTGCGGCGTCGACGAGCCGGGACTCTCTCTCCGCTCTGGATGGACACCCCACTGAATCCCGCCACCGGATCAGGTGTCAAGCAGTTGTGCTGTCGGGTCGGGGTGGTCACACGTGCACGCCTGACCTGTACGGATAGGTGAGCCGCAGTTCCCGACGGGCGGGACGGAGAGTTCGGAGGTGTTCGGCCACCGTCCAGACCCGCTCGGTGTCGTTCGGCTCGAACGACTCCACGTCACCGAAGAAGCGGTCGAACCAGTCGACGGCGCGCGATAGGTCGCTCACCGCGACCCCCGCGAACAGATCGATCTCCATACGAGGACAGACCTTGCTGATCACATCTGTGCGCCCCGAGGTGCGTACGGCGTCGGCTACCGGGCCGCGGACAGTGCGGCGATGACCAGCACCGGTCGGACGTCGATGTTCGATCCCCGGCGTCGTCCTCTCCGCGAGCTCCGCTCATCAGTCGCCGCTGAGTACCCGGATCCCGTGGTCGAAGGCCGTTAACGACACCGTGGTGCCGAGGGTCATGGACCGGCGTGGTCGGTCGGCGCCGGGGCCCACCCTAGAATTGCGGATGCCGCCGGTGAATCGAGGCGGTGCGGGGTGTGCGGATATCCGCAGACGCCTCCCGAGGTGCGATCAAATTGTGGAGTGGCTATGGCCCGAGTGGAGTCCGTGCAGCTGGTCGACGACCTCGACGGGGGTGTGGCCGACGAGACGGTCTCGTTCTCCTTCGAGGGCGCTCAATGGGAGATCGACCTGACCGATGCGCACGCGGCACAGCTGCGTGAGGCCCTGGCTCCGTTCGTCGGTGCGGCTCGACGGCCCTCGGGCGGTTCCTCCCAAGTGCGGACGTCGCCGAACCGGACGTCGCCGGATCAGCCGGCCCCGAACCGGACGTCCCCGACCCGGACGTCCCCGACCCGGACGTCCGCGGATCAGCCGACTTCGAGTCAGCCGTCCCCGCCGCCGAGCACCCCCCGCGCCTCGGCGACGACGCGACGGCAGAACGCGGAGATCCGGCAGTGGGCGGTCGCGAACGGGTTCGAGCTGTCCGGGCGCGGCCGAATCCCGAACTCGGTCGTGGAGGCCTACGACAGTCGGTCGGACACCGGAGCCTCCGAACCCGATCAGAACGAGCCGGCGGCACCCGCACCGGAACCGGCACGTGAGCCGGAGAAGCAGGCCACGAGCGGGCCGGTCGACCTCAGTGGCCTGTTCAAGGAAGCTTCGGCGGTCTGATCCCGCCGCCCCGATGTCCGCCCCGATGTCCGCGCTGTCGTCCGCAACGCCGGAGGTGTGTGGGGAGAGGGCCCGGGCACCGGGCGGCCTACCGCCCCACGATCCGGTCGGGACAGGGCGTGCGGGCGGCGGATCGACCGGCCTTCCAGGCGGCCGTCGCGATGGCGCGTAAGGCCGTCTCGACGGTCAGGTGATCCTCGTCGAGGTCATCGAGGGCGACGGCGACCAGCGCATCGATCAGGACGCCGGGCTCGTCACCACCGGTGGGGTCGCGGGTGGGGCGCATCGTCGTCGTTCAGGGCGGGTGGAGGCACTGCG
>JAKDNL010000654.1 GCA_030451825.1 Pseudonocardia sp.
GTTGTTCATCGGGATCCTCCTGTTTCGAGTGCGGGGGGAGGAACGGGACGTGCAGCTGCCACGACCGGGACTGCGGACCGGGGCGGCGGGGACGCCGCTGCGGGCGGGCCCGGGCGGGCCCGCCCCGGCGGGGCTTAGAAGGGCGGCTCCTGCTGTCCGTAGGAGGCAGAGGCTGCGGTGCAGGTGATGGGGCCGGCGCTCGCCCAGTCCTCCGGCAGCGCCCGGAAGGGGATCGGGGTGCCGTCGGGGTCGTCGGCGATGTCGAACTGGATGTCCTCGGCGATGCGGGCGTCGCGCTCGGTGCGGAAGAGGGTCTTGGTGCTCATCTGGGCCTCCGGTGCTCGGTGCGGGTGGAACGCGGCGCAGCCTCAGCACGGCCGTGGTGGGGTCCCCGAAGGGGACGTCGGGGAGACGGGCTGGCCCATCCCGGTGTGACCCGGTGACCGACCGCCGGCCGACCTTCGTGACGTGACGGGGTCTCACCGGGATGGGTCGGCGCGGCTCATCGACGCTCGCCCCACCGCGGTTGTGCTGACCTCCGGGCGATCCACCTGTGCCGGGCACCGGAGGCCCCCGCACCAAGACCCGGGCGCGGCGATGCCCACCGGCACCGAGCCGGCGACCCGACCTCGCCCACCGGCACCGGGCTGGTGACCCACCGATGCCCGCCGGCACCGAACCTGGCGACTACACCCACCCGGCCGGCACCGCGCTGGTGAGCGGCCATGCCCACCGGCACCGGGCATCCCCGGCCGCAGGGTGGCCCGCCGCCTGCGCCCAGGTCTGGGCGGCGTCAGCCGGCGGGGATCCAGGTCGCGCCCTCGGCCGCGGCCAGCCGGCGGGTGACCGAGCGGAACTCGGCGCGAACCTCGGGGACGCGTTGCGCGTCGCCGACGAGGAGCCCAGCGACCTCGTCCACGCTCCAGCGGATCAGGGCGCCATGGCGTGCCAGGTAGAGGGCCAGGTGGCGGATCCGCCACCGGTCGCCCTCGTCGATCCAGGCGTAGCCGAGCAGCTGCCAGAGCCAGCGCAGCACTGTGTGCCGGTCATCGGCGCGGGTGACGGCCTTGACGTCGACGAGGGTGTCACCGACGAGCAGGTCGCCGTCGGCCCAGTGCGGGCAGAATACCGGCCCGCTGTAGCCCAGGGCTTCCCCCGGTGCCGGGTTCCCGGCCCAGGACCACAACGTGGCCAGGCTGCCGGAGTCGGCGAGGCGGCGCGCCAGCGCGGCGACGTCGTCGACCACCGGCTGCGGGCACAGCGCTCGCACCTGCTCGAGGGTGGGATCGGGCGCCGCGGCCTGCAGCGCGAGCAGCGCCGCGGGCGGACTGGGGCTGCGGTAGGTGTCCTCGGCGGCGGACCAGGCGCCGTAGGCGCGCGCCAGCGCGCGCTCCGCGCCAGGAGTGCCGATCTGTCCGGTCGGCGCGTGCTCGGCGTGGAAGCGCCGCCCGCGTGCCGCCAGCTCCGCGAACACCCGATCGCCCCACCCTGCAGGGCCCGCGGGGCCCGTGGGCCCGGCGATGAGGAGCCAGTCGGTGGGGGAGGGGTGCAGGTTCATCGCGTCCTGGGCCAGCTTCGGTTCGAGGCGCTGGTGGGTACCGAACTCGGCCGCGATCGCGTGGGCACCCGGCAGCGACACCAGGCCGCCCGCGTGCATCCCGAGCAACGCGTAGTACGGCGGGGCGTCCTGGACCAGGGCGGCCATCCGCGCCCCGAACACCCCACCCACCTGCGCGCCGTGACGTGGACCCCGACCGGGACCCGCCGGCGCCCGCAGCACCGCGGTCTCGGTGACCGCGTCCGCGACCTGCCCGGCCACGGATACGGAGCCGGGAAGGTGCGTGGTGCACCACCGCGACAGCTCACCGCTGCGTAGCTGCGACGTCAGCGACACCACGCGCCTCCCTTCCCCACTCGAGTACCGATCAGATCAGAACGGGGCCGCCTCGAAGTCCGCGAAAAGCTGGACCGTCTCGGCGGCGAGCACGAACTCGAGCTGGTCTCCGGCGCGGCCACCCCCACCCGGCGCCGGGCCACCAGGCCGGGAACCCGCCTACGACCAGTACTGCCGGGCCGGGACGG
Source organism: Pseudonocardia sp. (assembly GCA_030451825.1). Classification (GTDB taxonomy): domain Bacteria; phylum Actinomycetota; class Actinomycetes; order Mycobacteriales; family Pseudonocardiaceae; genus Pseudonocardia. The sequence continues at coordinate 2,083 of JAKDNL010000654.1, forward strand.
CCCGGTCCAGGCCGCCGAGACAGACCCGACCGTCGACGTCCAGGCCGGGGGTGACGATCCCGGGCTGCCCGTCGATCTCGAGCCGGTACTCCTGGCGGCCCTCGGCCGCGACGAGTACCCGCAACGCGGCGAGCGTCTCCGCCCGCGCACCGTCCCAGCCGGCACCGTCGCCGCCGCTGGTCCACGCGATGTTCTCCGCTCCGGACCTGAGCACACCCACCCGCCACTGCATGTGGCCAGCGTGACGCGGTACCGACCGGCCGCGCCAGCGACCGGCCGGAGTTGTCCACAGCCCGGCGGCTATTCCTCCGCGTGCGGGGCCAGGACATCGGCCGCGGTGCGCCACGCCTTGAGCAGCGAGACGTAGGCAGCGGCGTCGGCGAGCTCCCACGTGATAGGGCCAACCTGCATCCGGAGCATCGTCGGCAGGTTCGTCCCCGGACTCGGGCCCATCAGCATCGTGTCTACTGCCGGAATGCCGAACATCCGCACCATCATCGACACCGACCACGGGCCCGTCGCCAGCACCGGGCGGCGGGCCGCGGGCAGCACCGGTGACAGCGACCGCGCCATCGGCGCGGCCTGACCCCACGCCAACGCGATCGTCCGCGCCGTCAGGTACGACGACTCGTAGACCAGCACCGTTCCGAGCGAGACGCCGACCTGCTGCTCGGGCGTCCCCGCGAACCGCAGATCCACCCGCGTCGGCACCGGCCCGGCGACCCGGACCCCGGCCGCCATCACCTGCGCCACCCCGGCGGGCGGCTCCGCCGCCTCAGCCGGGTGCTCGGTGGTGCGCTCGGTGCTCATCGCGGTGCGGGTGCGCTGGCTGGGCATGGTGACCTCCGGGGTCGGTGGCGGGTTGACGCCGCCGACCCGTGCGCGACCGCGCCCGGGTCCGGGCAGGGGGTTCGGGCTGGCCCACCCCGGCGTGGGATCACCCATCCCGCCGGCGGCCGAGTTCGCCACCTGCATGGTGATCCTGCCCGGGTGGCGTCGGCCCGGTTCATCGCCCGGCCCGGCCCGCGGTCGTGCTGGTGTCCGCGAGCGGCCACCCCCACCCGGCGCCGGCGGGTCAGTGCCGGGCTGTCCCCGAAGTGTGCGGGTACTCGATCCGCTGCCCGCTCACATCCGGTCGCCGTTCCCGCGGCCGCGCTCGTGGCTGCGGCGCTCGATGGTGCGCGGCGCCTGCTTGCCGTAGGCGATCCCCCGGTCGATCGTGCGCTCGACCTCCTCGCGGGTCATGCCCTCGACCCCGATGTGCACCGTCGCGGCCTCAAGCAGGACACCACGGGCGGTGTCCTCGTCGACCTCCCGGCCGCCGACGAGCCGGCCGAGAGTGCGCGCAGATCCGAGGATCGTGAACTGGCGCTGCCCCTTCGGGGCGCGGGCCACGATCCCCTCCTCGCCCTCGAGGATGGCCGTGACGTAGGCATTGGCCCGATCCGTCGACAGCTGCAGGGGCTCGCTGC
>JAKDNL010000095.1 GCA_030451825.1 Pseudonocardia sp.
CCGACGGCGGACGGCACCGGTCGTTCCCGCTGCTGTCCGACCCGTCGTGGAGGCCCGCATGACCGACCCGGTCGGCGCCCTGACCGGCTCCACCGCGGTGGCCCTCGCGGTGTTCGCCGGGGTGACCCTGCTCAGCCTCGTCGCGGTGACGTCGGTGTCGCGGCGCAACCGCACCGCGGAGGCGTTCTACACCGGCGGCGGCGGCTTCGACGGGCGCGTGAACGGGATAGCCCTGACCGGTGACTACCTGTCCGCGGCCGCGGTGCTGGGTGTGATCGGCACGGTCGCGGGCTTCGGCTACGACGGGATCATGGTGGCGATCGGGTCGCTGACCGGCTGGGTGCTCACCCTGCTGTTCGTCGGCGAGCCGATGCGCAACGTCGGCCGCTTCACGCTCGGGGACGTGCTGTCCTACCGGCTCCGCGCGCGGCCGGTCCGCGCCGCCGCGGCGGCGGCCACCCTGCTGGTGTCGCTGCTCTACCTCGTCGCCAACATCGCCGGTGCGGGCGAGCTGGTCGCGCTGCTCGCCGACATCCCGGACAGCGACCGCGCCACCCAGTCCCTGATCATCACCGGGGTCGGGGTCCTGATGACGGTCTACGTGCTGGTCGGCGGAATGACCGGGACCACCCTGGTGCAGATCATCAAGGCGACGCTGCTGCTGACCGTCGCCGCCGGGCTGGCCGTGTGGGTGCTGGGCTACTACTTCTTCGACGTCTCCAGGCTGCTGGGTGCCACCACGATCACCAACCCGGGCCAGGGGCAGCAGCTGCTCGCCCCCGGCCTGTACTCCGGCACCACCCCGCTGGAGACGATGGACTTCCTGTCCCTCGGGGTGGCCGGGATGCTCGGCCCGGCGAGCCTGCCGCACCTGCTGACCCGCCTGTTCACCGTCCCGGACGGTCGGCAGGCCCGCCGCTCGGTCGCCTGGGCGATCGGAGCCGTCGGCGGGTTCTTCCTGTGCGCGATCGTGATCGGGCTGGGCGCGTCGGCCCTGCTGGGCGGGGACGCGATCAGCTCCGCTCCCGGCGGGGTCAACGCCGCCAGCGGGCTGCTGGCCTACCGGGTCGGCGGGGCGATCCTGCTCGGCCTGTTCGCCGCGGTCGCGTTCGCCACCGTGCTCGCCGTCGTCGCCGGGTTGACCATCACCGCCGCGGCGTCGTTCGCCCACGACATCTACGCCAACCTGCTCCGCCGGGGCCGCGTCGGCTCCCGCTCCGAGGTCCGCGTCGCCCGCCTCACCGCGCTCGTCGTCGGCATCCTCGCCACCGCCGGTGGCATCGCCGCCAACGGACAGAACATCGCCGCCCTGGTGGGGGTCCTGTTCGCGGTCGCCGCCTCGACGGTCCTGCCGGCGCTGCTCTACGGGCTCTACTGGCGCCGGTTCACCACCGCGGGCGCGCTGGCCTGCGTCTACGGCGGCGCCGCGGTGACGCTGACCCTGATCGCGTTCTCGCCGCTGGTCTCCGGCCGCCCCGACGCATTCTTCCCCGGCCTGGACTTCGCCTGGTTCCCGATGGTCAACCCGGGCGCCATCTCGGTACCCGCCGCCTTCGTGCTCGGCGCCGTGGCCACGCTGTTGTCCCGCCGCGAGCCCGATGCCGAGCACCGGTACGCCGAGATGCAGGTCCGCGCCCTGACCGGGGCCGCGACCTCCGGCGGGTCCGGGCCCTCCCCCACGACCGAGCCGATCCCGCACGTCGGGCCCCGGCACCCCCGCGCCGGCGCCCCGGGCTCGCGCGGGCCGGCGCGGCCGGACGGAACCCCGATGTCCCCCGCGGAGCATCGCCGACCCGAGTGGACCGTGCCCCGGCGTTGATCTCTGCCTACGCTGGGACCGTGGCCGCACACGCGGCGGCGGAAGGGACGGCGACGATGCCGACGCACCACCCGGACACGGCGGACCTGTCGGACATCGACGGCTTCTGGACCACCCCGATCACCGAACGGGCCGACGGGTTCGCCCGCCTGCGGGCCACCCCGGGCATCCCGTTCTTCGAGCAGCCGGAATCGGCGTTCCTCGACCCCGGGGCCGGCTACTACGCGCTCACCCGTCTCGACGACGTCGTCGAGGCCAGCCGCGTGCCCGGCGTGTTCCGCTCCGGGCCGGGCGCGACGTCGGTGGCCGACATGCCCCCCGAGTTCCTCGAGTTCTTCGGATCGATGATCAACACTGACGACCCCCGGCACGCCCGGCTGCGCCGGATCGTCTCCCGCGGGTTCACCCCGAAACGCCTCGCCGCGCTGTCCGAGGAGGTCGAGCGCACCGCCACCGCGATCGTCGACGACGTGCTCTCCGCCGGCGAGTGCGACGCCGTCGAGTCGATCTCGGCACGGCTCCCACTGAAGATCATCTGCGACATGATGGGCGTGCCGGAGAGCCAGTACCGGTTCGTCTACGAGAAGACCAACGTCATCCTGGGCGCCGCCGACCCGGAGTACGTGCCGGACGCGGACAACATCGTCACCGCGCTGCTCGGCGCCGGCTCGGAGCTGGCCGCCCTGATGCGCGACCTCGGCGAGCGCCGCCTGGCCGACCCGACCGACGACGTGACGTCCGCCCTGGTCAACGCCGAGATCGACGGCGAGCGCCTCACCCCGGAGGAGCTGGGCAGCTTCTTCATCCTGCTCGTGGTGGCCGGCAACGAGACCACCCGCAACGCGATCAGCTGGGGGCTCCGGCTGCTCACCGAGAACCCGGAGCAGCGGGCCGCCTGGCTCGCCGACCCGGCCGGGGTCACCCCGACCGCGGTGGAGGAGATCGTCCGCTGGGCCTCGCCGGTGATCTACATGCGGCGCACCCTGTCCGAGCCGGCCCGTCTCGGTGACACCGAGCTCCCGGAGGGTGCGAAGCTCGCGCTGTTCTACTGGGCGGCGAACCGGGATCCGGCGCACTTCACCGACCCGGACGCCTTCGACGTCCGCCGCTCCCCGAACCCGCACGTCGGCTTCGGCGGGCCCGGCCCGCACTTCTGTCTCGGCGCGCACCTCGCGCGCCGGGAGATCTCCGTGATGTTCACCGAGCTGCTGCGCCGCGCCCCCGGCATCGCCGTGACCGGCGAAGGGTGCCGGCTGCGCTCGATGTTCATCAACGGCATCAAGCACCTGCCCGTCTCCGTCTCCCCCGGAGGTTCCCGATGACCGTCTCGGTCTCGCCCGCCGCGCCGATCGACTACCCCGACTTGCCGGCGACGGCGCTCGTGCGCGGCGCCGCGAACCGGTGGGACCAGGCGACGATGCTGCACCAGCAGGGCCGCGAGGTCAGCTTCGCCGGCCTGTTCGCCCGGGCCGCCGCGTTCGCGAACGCCCTGCGCGAGGCCGGGGTGTCGCGCGGAGACGTCGTCGCGCTGCACCTGCCGAACTGCCCGCAGTACGCGATCGGCTACTTCGGCACGCTGCTCGCCGGCGCCGTCGTGACCCCGGCGAACCCGCTGCTGCCCCCGGACGACCTGACCGCCCAGCTCGCCGACTCCGGCGCGGTGGCCGTACTGACCTGGGAGCCCGCGCTGCGCGCGGTGACCGCGGCCCGCGATGCGACGTCGCTGCGCGCGGTGCTGGTCACCGGCCCGGAGCAGATCGTCGATCCGGCGCACCGCTACTCCGGCGGCGAGGGCGTGACCGACTTCGAGGAGTTCCACGCCGGCGCCGCGACCACCGCGCCCGAGGTGGAGATCGACCCGGTGCGCGACCTGGCGCACCTGGCCTACACCGGCGGCACCACCGGCCGGTCCAAGGGCGTCCGGATCACCCACCGCAACGTCCTGGTGAACACGCTGCAGGCGAGCTGCTGGGGCACCGGGGCGATCCCGGCCGTCGTGGACGGGCCGCACGGGCGCGGCGTGGTCCTGGTCGACCAGGGTCCGGAGTCGGAGTTCCCGACCCGGCTCGGACAGGGGTGCGCGATCGCCATCGCCCCCTGGTTCCACGCCATGGGCACGATCGGTGGCCTGAACATCCCGCTGCTGGCCGGCAGCACGACCGTCGTCCACGGACGCTTCGACCCGCAGGCCTACCTGGCCGACGCCGTGCGCTTCGGGGTCACATCGATGAGCGGTGCGCCCCCGGTCTTCTCCGCGCTGCTGGCCTGCAAGGACGCGGCCGGGGACCTGTCCACGGTGCGGTCGCTGACCTCCGGTGCCGCGCCGCTGCCCGGCGAGGTGATCGCGGGCCTGCAGGCCTGGCTGGGCTCCGACATCGTGATCAACGAAGGCTACGGGCTGACCGAGGTCACGATGGCCGCGACGCTCGGCCCGGCCGGGCGCTCCGCCGAACGCCGTACCGGCACGGTCGGACGGCCGATCGCCGACACCGAGATCCGCATCGTCGACGAGCACGGCGCGCCGGTCCCGGCCGGCACCGAGGGCGAGGTGCACGTCCGCGGCCCGCAGGTGATGGACGGCTACTCCGACCGCCCGGAGGACAACATGGCCACATTCGTCGACGGCTGGCTGCGCACCGGCGACGTCGGTGTCCTGGACGACGACGGTTTCCTGCGGATCGTCGATCGACAGAAGGACATGCTGCTCTACAAGGGCTACAACGTGTACCCGCGTGAGCTGGAGGAGCTGCTCCTCGCCCAGACGGGCGTCCTCGGCGCGGCGGTCGTCGGGCGCCCGGACGCGACGGCGGGCGAGCTCCCGGTCGCGTTCCTGATCGCCCCCGAGCTCGACCAGGCCGGCGCCGAGGCGGTGATCGAGGCGGTGAACGAGCGGGTGGTGCACTACAAGCGGGTCCGCGAGGTGCGCCTCGTCGAGCAGATCCCGGTGTCCACGGCGGGCAAGGTCCTCAAGCGGGAACTGCGACAGGGGCTCGCAGCCGAGTGAACGACGACTGACGCTCCGTCACCGTAACGGGCGCCGGCGTCATCCCGGCGAGTGATTCATGCCCACCGACAGGGCGAACGCGCCGAGCACCGTTAACGACGGAGCAACGGGGTACGACACTCGGGTCAAGACGGAACCGGCAGCGCACCGGATCCTTCGAGCACCCTCCCGACCCACGGCCGGGTGGGCCGTCTCCCCGAGTCCGACCCCCGAGATCGTGGTGATCCCCGTGTCCGCGCTGCCCCAGACCGTCCCCGCCCGTCCGAGCGGGGAGGCCCGGCCTTTGCGCATCCCGGCCCCGCGTCCGGCGTCGGACCAGGCCGACGCCGGGCACGGCATCCGGATCCCGTCGCCGCGCGTGCCCTCCGACACCGCACCACCGGCCGGCACCGGGACGTCGACGGGGACGGGGGGCGAGCACGGGAAGCACCGCGCCGTCGTCGCCCCGATGTCGCCGGGCGAGAAGGTGCTGCTGGTCGCCGGCCGGGCCGGCAGCCTGACCACGCTGGCCGCGCTCCTGGTGATGTCGGCCGCGTTCGCCGGAGCGGTGGACGGCACGGAGCCGACCGGCCCGGCAGCCCAGGTCGCCACCACGACACTGCGCTAGACCGTTGTCGTACTCACCGACAGCGGCGGCGCCGTGGTGCGGGAGTCAGGCCGCCGCTTCGGGCGAGCGCGAGTCCTGGTTCTTCAGCACGTGGTCGACCAGGTCCATGACCAGCCGGTTCCCGCCGAGGCGGTAGCCGAAGTCCTCCCAGGAGAGCAGCTCACGCGAGACCAGCTCTCCGACCGGGCCGGGGTAGAGACGGGTCGCGCGGAACGCCGCCGCACGGATCCGCATCTTCTCGTGATGGTCCATCGGTGCGGGAGTCATCCCCACCACCTCCGCGATGTCGGGTACAGACCTTGCTCGGCACGCTCCGCGCTGAGTCGCATCGCCACCTTCATGGTGACCCCAGAATCCGGCGAGGTGCTGCCGTCCGACAGTGGAAGTGGTCAGGGTCTCAATCGACCGACGGCTACGGTGAGGACATGTCGATCGACACCGGTACCCGCACCCGCGACCTGCTCTGGTCCGACATCTCCGACATCTACCGGTCGGTACTCGATCACCCGTTCGTCACCGGGCTGACCGACGGCACGCTGCCGCACGAGACGTTCCGGCACTACATCGTGCAGGACGCGCACTACCTGCGCGGCTACGCCCGCGCCCTGGCCGTCTGCGCGGCGAAGGCCCCCGGCGAGACCGAGCTGGCCATGTTCGCCGAGCACGCCGCCGGCGCGATCGCGGCCGAGCAGGAGCTGCATGCCGACCTGCTGGGCGGGCTGGGCCTGACCTCCGAGCAGTCGGCCTCGATGCCGGTCGCCCCGGCCACCCGGGCCTACGTCAGCTACCTGCTGGCCACCGCCTACGGCGGCTCCTACGCCGAGGCCGTCGCCGCGGTGCTGCCCTGCTACTGGATCTATGGTCGGGTCGGCGAGTACCTGCTGGAGGCCGGCTCGCCGGACCCGCTCTACCAGCGCTGGATCGCCATGTACGGCGGTGACGAGTTCGGCGCCGTCGTCGACGCCGTGCTCGACGCGACCGACCGGATCGGCGCACTCGCCTCCGAACGCGAGCTGGGCCTCATGCGCGAGCACTTCAGCGCGACGTCGCGCTACGAGTGGATGTTCTGGGACGGCGCCTACCGCCGCGAGGCCTGGCCGGTCTGACCCCGCTCATCCGCGATGTCCCGAGGGGTCCCCTCGCTCCCTATGCCGTCCCGAAGGGTCCGCTCGAGGCACGAGTTGGAGGTGGCCGAGCCCTCAGCGGCCGTCGACCTTGTCCGGGATGACCAGGTGCAGCACGAAACCCACGATCGCGACGATGATCGCGCCCCAGAAGCCGGGCCAGAACCCGTCCACGACGAACGGCAGTCCGACCGCGTCGGACAGGCTTCCGACCAGCCAGAACAGCAGCGCGTTCACGACCAGTCCGATCAGGCCCAGGGTGAGCACGTAGAGCGGGCAACCGACGACCTTGATCAGCGGCTTCACCACGGCGTTGACCACACCGAAGATCAGGGCGACGACCAGCAGCGTGCCGACCCGGGTGCTCGTGGAGGAGGCGTCGAGCTCGATGCCGTCGACGAGCACGGTGGCCACCCACAGCGAGGCTGCCACGACCAGCACCCGGACGACGAAGGCGAGTGCGTTCGAGACGGGCATCAGTCCACCACCGCCTGATAGACCAGCGTCGTGAGCTGGGGCCGGATGGGGTAGGCGCTCGACGGGACGAGCTGGGTGAAGAACATGGCCGTGAGGTCCTCGGCGGGGTCGACCCAGAACGCGGTCGACGCCAGCCCGCCCCAGGAGTACGTGCCCTCGCTCGCGAGCTGGCGGGTCCGCGCGTTGTCCAGCACCACGGAGAATCCGAGGCCGAACCCGACGCCGGTGAACGCGGACTCGGCGAAGATCGGGCGCCCGACCGTGTCCAGGTCCGCGCCGCCGGGCAGGTGGTTGCGGGTGGCGTGGGCCAGCGTGCGCGGGCCGAGCAGCCGCACCCCGTCCAGCTCGCCGCCGCGGGCCAGCATCTGGGTGAACCGGTGGTAGTCGCCGACCGTGGAGGCCAGCCCGCCGCCGCCGGAGAGGTAGGTGGGCTCGCGGGTGACCGAGTCACCCAGACCGGTGTTACGGACCAGTGCCCATTCTCGTTCCGCCTGCGCTCCTCTCGGCTCGCCGCCCGGCTTCAAGCTGTAGAGCGCAGCCAGGCGCGGGTCGTCGGCGGGCACCTGGAACGCGGTGTCCTTCATTCCGAGCGGGCCCAGGATCCGCTCGCGGAAGAACTCGTCGAGGGTGCGTCCGGAGGCGACCTCGACGACCCGGCCGAGCACGTCGGTGGCCACCGAGTAGTTCCACTCCGTACCCGGCTGGAACAGCAGCGGGAACGACGCGAACGCCTCGGTCGCGCCGGCCAGGTCGATCCCGCGCGGGGCGCCGAACTCGTAGCCCTTGCCGCGGTACATCTCGTCCACCGGGTGCGCGTGGTGGAAGCCGTAGGTCAGGCCGGCGGTGTGGGTGAGCAGGTGCCAGACCCGCATCGGCTCGACGGCCGCGTCGGTGCCCGGGTTGAGCGCGGAGCCGCCGCGGTAGACGCGCTGCTCGGCGAAGGCCGGGATGAACCTCGAGACGGGGTCGGTGAGCTCGAGTGCGCCCTCCTCCCAGAGCATCAGCGCCGCGACGGAGGTGATCGGCTTGGTCATCGAGTAGATCCGGAACAGGGTGTCCGGCTCCACCGGCAGCCCGGCCTCGACGTCGCGTAGGCCGTAGTGGCTCAGATGGGCCAGCTTCCCGCGCCGGGCGACCGCGATCGTCCAGCCGGGGAGCTTCCCGTCGTCGACGTAGCGGCGGAAGTGGGAGTCGATCCGGGCCAGCCGTTCGGGGTCCAGACCGACCTCGGCCGGTTCGGCCTCGATCGTCGGTTCGGTCACGTCCGCGACCCTACCCACGGCGCGACTCAGACCGCGGAGACCTCGTAGCGCGCCAGCCGGTGACCGCGCAGCTGCGGCGCCGCCCGCACGGCCACGGCCACGGCCCGCGCGGACAGCGACAGACCACGGTGCACGGCGTCGGGCAGCTCCCCCACCCCACGCGACTCGCGCAGGCGCAGCCCCCACGGCTCCAGCTCCCGCGGGTCCTCGCAGGTCCAGTCGAACATCAGCCCGCGCGAGCAGAGCGGCTCGCAGCGCTGCAGCCGGTCCGCGACCGACCGGCCGACGGTGTCCATCAGCAGCGTCGCACCGGGCAGCATCGAGCCGATCGTGAACACGACACGCTGCACACCCTGCTCGGGCAGCAGCGTCAGGACCGACTCCGACACCAGCAGGTACGGGCCGGGCAGCTCGCGCACCACGTCGAGCCAGTCCTCGTCGAGGACCGAACCGGCGACGAACCGGCGCCCGGCCGAGCCGGGCAGCAGATCCCGGCGCAGCGCCGTGACGTCGGGCAGGTCGACATCGACCCAGTTCGCCTCGGGCCATTCCCGGTCGCCCGGGCCGGCGAGGCGCTCCGCGCGGGTGTTGAGCCCCGCTCCGAGTTCCACCACGGTGCCCGCGGGGTGCTCGGTGAGGAACTCCCGGACCCAGTGGTCGAGGATCGCGCCGCGCAGCACGGTGGCCAGGTCGTCCAGCCGGGGCGCCGCGGCCGGGCCGGTCACGCCCGTCCCGACCTCGGGACCGATCTCGTCGACGACACCGGCCGCGGCCGGGTCCGGGACCAGCGGCCGCCGGCGACGGGCATCGTGCGCGCGCGCGTGCAGGGGCGCCAGGAGCGTCTGCTCCAGTGCCCCGAGATCCCACGACCGTCCGTGCGCCACGCCCACCCCCGTCCGGGCGGAACCTAACAGCGCGCTCGGTCCGCCGGGCCGCCTCCCCCCTCACAGCGGGGACGGCCGGCGGCGCCGGGGCGTCGGTTCACGGCCCACGAACACCCCCGCAGGGGGTCCGGCTCCGAGGTGCCCCGGCCGACACGGGAGGATGGCGGATATGCCGACTCCCATCCGGGGCGCCACCGAGCTCTCGGCCGTACACGGCGATGCCGAGGTACTGGACCTGCTGCGGCGCCGCCGCGACGATGCCAGCCACCCCGGTGCCCGCTCCGACCCGCACACCGTCGCACTGGTCGTCGGCGGCGGTGGGATGCGCGGCGCCTACGCCGGCGGGATGGTGCACGCGCTCCAGGACGCAGGGCTCGCGAACGGGTTCGACGCCGTCTACGGGAGCTCGGCCGGGGCGTTCGTGGGCACCGCGCTGGTGCTGGGCCACGGCGAGGACGCCGCGCGCATCTTCGTCGACGACATGGCCGACCGGGACTTCATCGACCCGCGCCGGTTCGGCAGCCGTCGCCCGGTGGTCTCGCTGGACCACCTGCTCGACCACATCCTGGTGCACTCCAAGCCCACCGAGTGGCAGTCCCTGGTCGAGAGCCCGGTGCGGCTGCGGGTGATGGTCACCCACGCCGGCGACCTCCGCCCGCACGTGATCACCGGTCTGTCCCACGGCGACGACTGGAAGCGCGCCATGCGGGCGACCGCCGCGATCCCGCTGCTCACCGGCCCGCCGGTGCTGATCGACGGGGAGAGCTGGATCGACGGATCGGTCGGCGACCCGCTGCCGGTGGCGCGGGCGCTGCAGGACGGCGCCACCCACGTGCTCGCTCTGATGACCCGCACCGTGGCCGAACTGAGCCGCCACCACCCGGGCGAGCGGACACCGCTGTGGGCCCGCTCGCTCGACCTGGTCGCCCCCGGCCTGGGCCGGATGACCCAGGACGTGGCCCGGCACGGCGAGAGCCTCGCGCTGATCACCGACGCCGCGCATCCGGGCCGCGACGGGGTGCACCTGCAGACCATCGCCCCCCTGCGCTCGGCCGGGGTGCGCGGGCTGACGACGGACCCGATCCGGGTCCGCGAGGCGACCCGGATCGGGCACGACGCCGTCCGCACGTCCCTGGCCCTCCCCGCCGCGTCCTGAGCCGGACGGACCCGGCATCCGAGGCCGGCCGGGTGTCCGTGCCGGCACGTGCCGCGCACCGTCGAGATGATTTTCGCCGTCGGTGGACGTCTACCGTGCAGGAGGTCCGCCCGGGCCTCGGACAAGGGCCGGTGTGTCATGGCGGAAGACCGCGCGAGGTCGTTCGCCGCGCGCACCGTGACCGTCGCTCCCGGCGACGCCCGGGCGCACGACGAGGACGAGTGGCAGGGAACGCTGATCGTGGTGGAAGCGGGCGAGATCGAGCTGCGTTGCCGGGACGGCGGACGCCGCCGCTTCGCAGCGGGCGCCGTCCTGTGGTTCACCGGACTGAACCTGGCCTCGGTGCACAATCCGGGTGACGAACCGGCGGTCTTCCGCGCGCTCCGCCGCGAGCGCGCCGGATAGCCGGGCACCGGCTCCGCCGCGCCGGCTCAGCCTGCCTGGTCGAGGGTGCGCAGCCAGATGCCGTTGCGCGTCTGGACCAGGCCGAGTGCCCGAGGATCGCGGCAGGAGCCGGCCTTGCGGTGGAAGTCCCAGAGTTCCGCGTCGTCGAACACCTGCCTGCACCCTCCGGTGCGGGCACAGCAGTGCGCCCGATCAGGGCCGACCCATTCCCGGCCGCAACACGACATCCGCACCAGCTGCACGCCCGGGAGGGTACGCCCGGACCCCGACAGTTCCGCACACACACGCGCCCCGGCGTGACCGTCGTCATGCGCCCAGGCCGACGTCGGCACCGGGACGACGTAGGCGGCGCGGGAGCGGCGGTGTCGGTCACCGGATCTCCGATACCGAGACCCGACCGGGTACGGCAATCCGATTCCTCATCACGCGAACCCTACGATCAGGGACGATCCGCAGGGGGCGGGTCTTCCTGGAGGTGGGGCGCGTGGGTATCGCGGCACGACTGGTCGACCGGCAGCTCGGACTGACGGAGCCGGCCGCGGCATACGTCGCGGACGGGAACGTGCGGGTCCCGATGACCGACGGCGTCGAGCTGATCGCCACCCTGTACCGCGCGCCGGGCCCGGTGCGCCCCCGCCCGACGGTGCTGATGCGCACCCCGTACGGCCGCCACGGTCTCGGCACGATGATCGGCTCGCTGCTGGCCCGGCGCGGGTTCCAGGTCCTGGTGCAGAGCACCCGGGGCACGTTCGGTTCCGGCGGGCAGTTCCGCCCGTTCCTCGAGGAGCGCTCCGACGGCCTGGACACCCTGGCCTGGCTACGCAAGCAGGAGTGGTGCGACGGCCGGGTCTCGATGGTCGGACCGAGCTACGTCGGGCACACGCAGTGGGCGATCGCGCCCTACGCCGATCCGGGCCTGGTCTCGATGAACGCCGACATCACGGCGTCGGAGTTCACCAGCACGTTCTACCCGGGCGGGGCACCGGGCCTGCTGAACCTGGCGAACTGGGTGAACCAGATCGGGCGCCAGGAGCGGGTCGGCGCGGTGACCGGGTTCCTGGCCACGCCGATCCTGAGCCGACGCAAGCAGCGCGCGGTCACGTCGCTGCCGCTGCAGGCCGCCGACGTCGCGATCGCCGGCGCACCGGTGGTGTTCTGGCGGGACTTCATCGAGAACGCGGATCGTCCGGGCGAGTTCTGGGGCCCGGCCGAGCACGACGGGTTCGACCCGGCCCGGATGCCCCCGGTCAGCATGGTCACCGGATGGTGGGACCTGTTCCTGGACCGCCAGCTCGTCGACTTCACCGCCCTGCAGCGCGGCGGCGCGACGGCGCGGATCACGATCGGGCCGTGGACCCACGGCGACACCGGATCCCTGGCCACCGTCGCGCACGAGATGATCAACTGGCTGGGGCAGCACCTGCACGGCGAGCCGGACGACGGCCGCGCCCCGGTGCGGGTCTACGTGCAGCACGCCGACCGCTGGACCGACCTGGCGTCCTGGCCGCCGCCGGACGCCGAGGCGACGGACTGGCACCTCGCCCCGGCCGGGCGGCTCACCGGCGACGGTCCCGGTGCCCGAGGTGAGGTCGACTGGTTCGTCTACGACCCGGCGGACCCGACCCCGGCCGTCGGCGGGCCGATGCTGCAGCCGCCGTCGAAGCAGCACGACAACCGGCCCACCGAGGCCCGCGACGACGTGCTGGTCTACACCGGACCGGAGCTCGAGCAGGACCTCGACCTGATCGGCGACGCCCAAGCCGTGATCTACGTGCGCACCGACGGCGGGCACGGCGACGTGTTCGTCCGGCTCTGCGACGTCGAGCCCGACGGCCGCTCGCTCAACATCACCGACGGGATGCACCGCCTGGTGCCCGAGGCCGAGGCCGTCGCCCCGGACGGCACGGTCGCGGTGCGGATCCCGCTGAGTCCCACCGGGTACCGGGTCCGGGCCGGGCACCGGCTGCGCGTGCAGGTCACCGGAGCGGCTTTCCCGCGGTTCGCGCGCAACCACGGCACCGGGGAGCGGGTCGCCACCGCGACATCCGGGCGCCGGATCGGCTACGAGATCCGGCATGGCGCGGACCACCCGTCCCACGTGACCCTGCCGCACCATCCGTGACGGGTTATCGCTGATCAACAGGGGTTTCAGTCCCATAGTGAGACACTGACATGTGAGGCACGCCACTACCGTCGGCGAGCGGCCCCGGCATTCCCGCGCACGTCCGGGGCGTCATCGGAGACCAACGGAGGTAGTGATGAAGGCTCTCGTGTACCACGGTCCGGGCAAGAAGGCGTGGGAGGACGTCCCGGACGCCACGATCGGAGAACCGACCGACGTCGTGGTCAAGGTGGAGACCACCACCATCTGCGGCACCGACCTGCACATCCTGCAGGGCGACGTCCCCGCGGTCACCGACGGCCGGATCCTCGGCCACGAGGCGGTCGGCACGATCACCGCGGTCGGCGACGCCGTACGCGGGTTCTCCGTCGGCGACCGCGTGCTGGTCCCGGCGATCACCAAGTGCGGGCGCTGCGAGTACTGCAGCAAGGGCATGCCGTCGCACTGCCAGACCGTCGGCGGCATCGGCTGGATCTTCGGGCACCTGATCGACGGCACCCAGGCCGAGTCGGTCCGGGTCCCCTACGCCGACACCTCGCTCTACGCGGTACCGGAGAACGTCACCGACGAGCAGGCGATCTTCCTGGCCGACTCGCTGCCGACCGGTTACGAGGTCGGCGTGCTGGCCGGCAACGTCCGCCCCGGCAACACGGTCGCCGTCGTCGGCGCGGGCGCGGTCGGGCTGTCCGCGATCCTGACCACCGGGCTCTGGGGCGCGTCCCGGGTGATCGCGGTGGACTCGAACAAGTTCCGGCTGGGCCGGGCGCTGGAGTTCGGCGCGACGGACGCGGTCGAGGCCGGTGACGGCCAGGTCGAGGAGGTCCTGGCGATGACCGACGGGCTGGGCGTGGACGTCGCGATCGAGGCCGTCGGCTACCCGGAGACGCTGCTGACCGCGGCGAAGATGACCCGCCCGGGCGGGACCATCGCCAACATCGGCGTGCACGGCGCCCCGGTCACGCTGCCGATGGACACGATGTGGATCCAGAACGTCACGATGACGATGGGTCTGGTCGACACCGTCTCGATCCCGACGCTGCTCAAGATGGTCGGAAGCGGCCGGATCCCGGCGGAGAAGATGGGCACGCACTCGTTCACGTTCGACCAGATGGACGACGCCTACGACGTGTTCTCCAACGCCGCCGCCAACGAGGCGCTCAAGGTCGTCATTCGACCGGCCTGACCGCCAATCCGCTCGCCCGTCTCCGGTCGCGTCGGGTTGTCTACGGCCGGAGACGGGGGCACGGTGTGCGGCCTCCGATCAGGGGCGGCGGCCCCCGAGGACGCAGAACTCGTTCCCCTCCGGGTCGGCGAGTACGACCCAGCTCTCATCGCCCTGGCCGACGTCGGCGTGTCGAGCACCCAGGTCGAGCAGGCGACGGACCTCGTCGTCCTGCTCCCGGTCGGTCGGGTTGACGTCGAGGTGGAGCCTGTTCTTGATGGTCTTGCCCTCGGGCACGTGCGCGAAGGTCAACGTCGGCGGCACCGGGCCACGCTGGGTCTTGCCGTCAGGCACCATCGGGGAGCCGATCGTGACAATTCCGTCGTCGCCGTCGCCGTCGTCGTGCACCTCGTAGCCGAGGACCGCGCACCAGAACCGGGCGAGACCGTCGGGATCGGCGCAGTCGATCGCAAGCTCGGTGAACTTGCTGGTCATGTCGGGACCTCCCGGTCGGGTAGCGGGTCAGCCGAAGGCCACACGCTAATCGCCGTGTTCGACGGCGGTGTGAGCAGCGCGTGCGCGATCACGACTGGACCTGAAGTCCGATGAAGGCCCTACGGTTCCTCCGTGACCAGCAGCAGGACGTCCCCCGGTACCATCGACCTGGGCCACCAGGGGTTCGGCGCGATGCGCCTACGTGAGAACGACTCATCGGATCCCGACCGGGACCCTTTCCGTGTCATCGGCGCCGCGCTCGACGCAGGCGTTCGAATGATCGACACCGCCGACGCCTACCAGAACGAGGACCTCGTCGGCCGCGCGATCGCACCGCATCGCGACGACGTGGTCCTCGCGAGCAAGTTCGGCCTCGTGTGGCACGACGACGTCACGGGGAACTTCGACATCCGGGCCGACGCCGAGTACGTCCGCCAAGCATGCGAAGCCAGCCTCCGGCGACTCCGGACCGATCGCATCGACCTCTACTACCTGCACCATCGCAGCGAGACGATCCCGATCGAGGAGACGGTCGGGGCCATGGCCGACCTGATCGCCGCGGGCAACATCGGCGCGATCGGCCTGTCGAACGTGACGGCCGAGGACCTGAGGCGCGCCCACGCCGTCCACCCGGTCGCCGCCCTCCAGGAGCAGTGGTCGTTGTCCGAACGCAGCATCGAGAACACGCTCGCCCAGACCGCGGCAGCTCTCGGTATCACCGTCGTCGCGCACTCACCGACCAGCCACGGCGCGCTACACGGGTCGACCAGCGACGAGCGGGAGGACGACCCGAGGCAAGCGGCCCTACGTGAGATCGCTGCAGCTCACGACGCATCCGTCGGGCAGATCGCGCTCGCGTGGGTGCACAGCCGCGGCCCCTCGTTCGGCGGCGACGTGGTGCCTCTGCCCGGCACGACCCGGGTCGGTCACGCCCGGGCGAACGTCGCGGCGGCATCGATCAACCTGGCGCCCACGGAGCTGGCCCGGCTCAGCGACACATGGTCGACGAACGCCTGACTCAGGCGACAAGCGGGCCCCGCTGCCCACCTTTCGATTTTTTCGTTTAGCGGTATGCTAGGTGTCGGCGAAAGGGGACGCGCCATGACGGCGATGCATGACAGGACCGTACTTCCTCCGGACGAGCCCGAACCGCTGAACCGCATGGTGGAGGCGATGCGCAAGGCGGAGGGCCCGGCAACTCTGGTGGGCCCGGACGACGTGAAATGGGAGCTGCCACCGGAGGCGTATCGAGTGTTGAGGGAGGTGCTGGAAGCGATGGCCGACGGGCTGGCGATCACCGTTGTCCCACAGCACACCCGCCTGACTACGCAGGAAGCGGCCGACATGCTCGGAATCTCTCGGCCCACCTTGGTCAAGCTGCTCAGTGACGGGGAGATGCCGTACGAGCAGCGGGGCCGGCACCGTCGTGTGTTGCTCACCGACGTCCTGAGCTACCAGGGGCGGGCACGCGTGGAGCGGAAGAAGCACCTCGACTCTCTCGTTACCGAGGCGGCCGAGTACGACCTGTACAACTCCACTGCCACACCGCGATCGACTCGATAGGCGAGAACGTTGGCGTTCCCGGCCCTGCTTGACACCTGCGTGCTGTTCCCGCGGGTCCTGGTGGTGATCTCCTCGCGGCGCGGGCTCGTCCCTGCCAGACCGAGGGGTGGGGTGCAAGGTACTCAGTCCCGCCTTGTGCCCCGCCCCTCGGTCTGGCAGTCGTCTCGGCGCGCTGTGAGGAGATCACCACCCCGCCGCACTCCCCAGATCTCCGAGCGGTGTCGGGTTCGGGCGGAGCCCGGCCGCCGGAGGCAGCTAGCCGAGAGCTTGACCGCGGTTCGGTCGCTCGGCTCGGGTCTTCGTCATGTGAACCAACGCGTACTTCCCTACATCGGTCCTGTGGGTCTCCCGGTATCCGAACCGCCCGTAGAGCCGAAGGTTCGCCGCGCTGTGCTCCCCGGTGAACAACTCGACCACCGCCACCTCGTCGCCGAGCTGGTCCTCGGCATATGCGAGCAGTGCCGACCCGAACCCTTCGCCTTGCCTGTCTGGGGCTACCACCAAGCGGTTGACACAGGCGGAGCCATCGCCCTCCACGATCCGAATAGCAGCGACGAGCCGGGCACTGTCCCGGATCCCCCAGGCCACCACGGATTCGCGGCCCAGCTCCTCTCTCAGACCTGCCAGGTCTTGAGTGAGAGGTGTGAGGTGGAGGTCGTCGTGCAACTGAGCCTCGGACACGTAGGCCGCTCGTTGGAGCGTCAACACCTCCCCGGCGTCGGCGACCCCGAGTCGGGCAGGTGTTAGGTGGGCAGCGGTCACTCGGACAGAAGAGCACGGCGGCATGGGATGCCGCATCTGACATGGAGAGAGAGTCGACGTCTCCGGCGGCGCGGGGCCGGGTAGTCGGCCACGGCGCCGCGAACGGGCCGGAGGTGTAGTGAGCGAGCGACGGGGCCGGCGTGGCC
>JAKDNL010000655.1 GCA_030451825.1 Pseudonocardia sp.
CTGATGGCCCTGCACCTGGGCGCGTTCGCGGCCGACCAGCTCGGCGGGGACGCCGCCGAGCGCCGCGATGCCGCCCTGGAGGTCGCCCGCGAGCTGGCCGGGAGCTGACCTGGCGGCTTTTCTAATCACAGACCGGGTGGTGGCGGCGGGTACGATTCGGTCACGACTCTCGGACGGGAGGTCTGACTCGTGGCGGCACCACACCGGTACCAGCTCAGCACCACGGCCGACCTGTCCTTCGAGCCGGACGACGGCCTCCGCCGCGAGCTGCACGACGGGGTGATGCACGTGGTGCCACCGGCAGGGCGGGAGCACAACAGGGCGGTACTCGCGGTGTACCGCAGGCTGTTCTCCACCGCCCCGCCGAGCGTCGAGATCCACACTGAGGTCGGCGTGCACACCGGTCTGCGTCGGTACTACGTGCCGGACCTGCTGGTCGTCGACGCGGCGGCGGCGTTCCACGACAACGGTTTCGACCCGGGCGGGGTGTTGCTCGTGGTCGAGGCGGTGTCGCCGGGATCGGTCACCATGGACCGCGTGACGAAGCCGGCGATCTATGCCGAACAGGGCATCCCGTTCTTCTGGCGGATCGAGGGTGTCGACGGGGCCTCCGATTTCGGGCCGCGACTACAGGCGTTCCGGCTCGATCCGTCAACCGGCGGGTACCGGCTCGTCTCGGAACTCGGAGCGGGTGAGTCCGGCGAGGTCCTCGGGCCGTGGACGGTGTCGGTGGACATGTCCGAACTTGCTCCGCCGTCGGGCTGAGCACCGCGCGCGGCCACATCCTCCTCGTGGTCGGTGATCGCGACTACTACGCTGATGGTCGTGATCACAGGCGAACTCAAGAGCAAGATCGACCGAGTGTGGGACGCCTTCTGGACCGGCGGCATCTCGAACCCGCTCGAAGTGATCGAGCAGATCACCTACCTGCTCTTCTTGCGACGCCTCGACGACGAGCAGACACGCAAGGACAAGCAGGCCCGGTACAACGGGGGCGTCATCGTCGACCCGATCTTCGAATCCGGTCAGGCGCGCCTGCGCTGGAGCCGATTCAAGGACGACGACGCGGAGTCGATGTACGAGACTGTCTCCGACGAGGTCTTCCCCTACCTTCTGGGACGACGCGGCGGGCTACCCGCCGCGGGAGGTCCAGGGCTTCTACACGCGTGACGAGCTGGAGTTGATGGTCCGCCGTCGGGAGACCCGGCGGCCGTTGTCGGGTGCGCCGGTCGACTCCGCGGTCGTCGAGCGCGCCTACCAGGTGCGTGCGGTCAAGGCCGTGGATGCGGCGTTCGACGAGAAGCAGCGCGATGCACTGCTGGTGATGGCCACCGGATCCGGCAAGACCCGGACCGTGATCGCGCTCGCCGACCAGCTCATGAAGGCGGGATGGGTCAAGCGGGTGTTGTTCCTGGCGGATCGCACCGCGCTCGTCAGGCAGGCGGTGAACGCGTTCAAGATGCACCTGCCCGCCGTCACGACCGTCAACCTCGTCGAGAAGAAGTACGACGAGGGGCGGGTGTACGCCGCGACGTACCCCACCATGTTGAACCTGATCAACGAGACTGACGGCGCCGGGCTGCGCCGCTTCGGGCCGGGACATTTCGACCTCGTCGTCATCGACGAGGCGCACCGGTCGGTGTACCAGCGCTACGGCGCGATCTTCGACTGGTTCGACTCGCTCCTGGTCGGGCTGACCGCGACCCCGAAGGACGAGGTCGATCACAACACCTACCGGCTGTTCCATCTCGAGGACAGAGTGCCGACCGACGCCTACACATTGGAGGAGGCGGTCGACCAGGGATACCTGGTGCCGGCGCACGGCGTCTCCGTCGGCACGACGTTCCTCCGACACGGGATCCGCTACGACGACCTGACCGAGGAGGAGAAGGACCAGTGGGACAGCCTCGACTGGGGCGATGAGGACGTCCCCGACGAGGTCGGTGCCGAGGAGATCAACCGGTTCCTTTTCAACGAGGACACCGTCGACAAGGTCCTCGCCACGCTGCTGGGTTCCGGGCACAAGGTCGCCGGCGGTGATCGGCTGGGCAAGACGATCGTCTTCGCGAAGAGCCAGGCGCATGCCGAGTTCGTCCAGCGACGTTTCGACGTCCAGTGGCCGCACCTGGCCGGTGAGTTCGCCCGCGTGATCACCCACGGCACGCCGTACGCCGACCGGCTCATCGAGGACTTCAAGGTCGCCGACAAGGCTCCGCACATCGCCATCTCGGTCGACATGCTCGACACCGGCATCGACGTGCCCGAGGTCGTCAACCTCGTCTTCTTCAAGATGATCCGGTCGAAGAGCAAGTTCTGGCAGATGATCGGCCGGGGGACCCGGCTGTGCCCCGACCTGTTCGGTCCGGGGAAGGCCAAGCAGGACTTCTACGGGGAACCTGGAGTTCTTCAGCCAGAACCTGCCCGGAGCCGAGGGCTCGGTGCAGAAGTCGCTCGGCCAGCGGCTGTTCGAAACCCGGCTGGGCCTGGTCCGGGGGCTCGACGCCACCCGTACCGACGTCGAGCTGCGCGAGAGCGCCGCGCCGGCATCCTGCACGAGTTCGTGGCCGGGATGACCCTGGACAACGTCCTCGTCCGGCTCCACCGCAGGGCGGTGGAGCGCTACGCCGATCGAAGCGTCTGGTCGTCGTTGTCGAACGAGGAGTACGAGGAGCTGCTCCGCCTCGCCGGGCTCCCGTCCAGCGCCCAGGACGACGACGAGGAGGCCAAGCGGTTCGACCTGCTGATGCTGCGTCGCCAGCTCGCCCAGCTCGACGGCGACGCCGTCACCGCCGAGCAGGTCCGCGAGGTGGTTCAGGCCATCGCGGCGGCCCTGCTCGGCAAGCAGGCGATCCCGTCGGTCGCGCAGCAACTAGAGCTGCTCGACGCCATAGCGGGCGACGAGTGGTGGGTCGATGTCACGCTGCCGCTGGTGGAACTTGCCCGGCTCCGGATACGGGGTCTCGTGCGGTTCGTCGAGAAAACACGTCGCAGCAGCGCCTGCGCCGCAACAAACAGCTCACCGACGACGATCTGACGGCGCTGGAACGGATGCTGCTGGACAGCGGAGCGGGAGAGCAGGCCGACATCGATCGAGCCGCGCAGAGCACCCAGGGACTCGGTCTCTTCGTCCGCTCCCTCGTCGGCCTCGATCGCAAGGCCGCGACCGAGGCGTTCGGCCACTACCTCGACGACGGCACGTTCACCGTCGAACAGATCCGGTTCGTGAATCTGATCGTCGATGAGCTCACCGCGAACGGCGTGATGGAACCTGCTCGGCTGTTCGAGTCTCCGTACACCGATCGCGCCCCCACCGGGCCCGAGTACCTCTTTCCCAACCCGGATGTCGACACTCTCGTCGAGATCCTGCACGAGGTGAAGACGCACGCGTCGCCGACCGACGCCGCGTAGCGCTCAGATCTCGATCTGCGCGATCGCGAACGCCTCGCCGGGGACGGTGACGCTGTCCTCGAGACTCTGTGTGGGCTCGGATGCGAGCAGGATCCGGGTGATCACCGCGCCCAGCGAGAGCGTCACCG
>JAKDNL010000096.1 GCA_030451825.1 Pseudonocardia sp.
GGGCCGGGGCGCGACCCCACCTGTGCCGCGTCCTGGGTGAGCGGCGGATCGGGCCCGATCGTGGCCGTCCGCGGCCTTCATCGGGACCCGACCGCCGATCATGTCGTCCTCCTTGATCCCGTCGCAGCGACGTAGCGGCGATGTGGGCGCTGGCCGCCGACGCCCGGCGCCTGATCCGGCGCCGGCGCGTCACCCTCCATGCTCATCGCGGCGCGGGTCCGGCCGGTGCCGTCGACGAACGCCCAGCCCTTCTCCCCGGTTCCGGCGGCCTTGATCGCGGGGATGAGCCCCATCCGGTCCGCGACCTCCCGGCCGGGACCGCGCAGGTCCACCGCCTGCCCACCGGGGCGCAGGCCCGGGGAGCGCTCGACGATCGCGGGTCGCATCCCGTACCGGTGCAGCCACCAGGCCAGTGCGGGCCCGGCGACGCTGCCGCCGCTGATCAGGACGGTGCGTTCGGACATGGTCGTCTCCCCCGGTCGGCGTGCCGGCGACCGTGCACCCGAACCTCTCCCCCGGGCGGCGCCGATCCGCCGGGGACACTACCCATCCGCGCCCGATCCACTTGCACGAAATTCCGCCGGATCCGCTGGTCGGGGCGGCGATCGATGATCGAGTCCCTGCGCGGTCGCACGCCATGCGACCAGCCGTCGTACGAGGCCGGGGCACCTGCTGCGGGAAACGGGTGGTCCCGGCGTCGGCGACCGACACCGGGACCCCCCGTACGCCCGCGGCGCGCGGGACTAGCGGACCTTCTCGGGGATGTGGTCGATGGCCCGCAGGATCTTCTCGGCGAGGAGGGGCGCGGCCACCTCGGGGACGTCGGTGCTCTTCCGGAGCTCGGCGACGACGAGGGAGACGCGCAGCTCGTAGGGACTCAGGTACAGGGGGGCGGTGGGAGCCGGAGGCGATGCCGCGGCGAGTGAGGACGTCATGTGAGGTGATTCCGTCCCCCGGACGCCAGAGACGTCCGGTGTGGACTGTCATCGAGGACGACGGGGCGACTGCCCGCGTGCAGGGTGCTCGACTCCTCCGACACTACTCCGATCGGGGCTCCCGCAGGGACCGTGTTCCGCCTGCTCAGGCCCGGGTGAGCCGGACGGGCAGAGACCCGAAGGCGCGCATCGTGTTGTTGTGGTGCCGTCGCGGTGTCCCGGCGAGCTCGATCCGCTCGACGCGGCGGGTGAGCGCGGCGAGCAGGGCCTCGGCTTCGAGCCGCGCCACGTGCTGCCCGACGCACTGGTGGATCCCCATCCCGAACCCGACGTGCCCGGACGGGTCGCGCGAGAGGTCGAACGTGTCCGGGTCGTCCCAGCGCCGGGGGTCGCGGTTGGCCGAGCCGAGGAACATCAGGATCTTGCGGCCCTCGGGGACGAGGGTGTCGCCGACGACGGTGTCGGTATCCGCGACCCGGAAGAACGTCTGTACCGGGGACTCCCAGCGCACGGCCTCGTCGAACGCGATCCGCGCAAGCGTGGGGTCGGCGCGCAGGCGCTGCCACTGCTCCGGGTGGGTGGCCATCGCGTAGAGGATCGCGCCGAGCCCGTGCACGGTGGTGTCGACGCCGGCCGAGAGCAGCGAGCGCACGATCAGCGGTGCCTGCGCCGGGGTGATGTCGGCGCGGTCCGAGGCCTCCCAGATCCGTGCACCGAACCCGTCCGGGCTCAGGGCCTCGCGGGCGCACTGCGCGTTGACCCAGGCCGAGAGCTCCGCGATCCGTCCGGCGCCCTGCGCGACGAGGTCGTTGTCCGGGCCGAACGCATTGAACAGGTGGTTGCCGTAGGGCAGCAGGTTCTCCCTGCCCTCCCGGCCCAGGCCGACCGCGTCCGGGAACACCCGCAGCGGGAACGTCTCGGCCAGCGCGGACATCGCGTCGAGCTGCACGGACTCACCGGCCCCGTCGAGCAGCGCGTCGACGAGGTCCTCGGCGTCGGCAAACCAGTGCGCGCGCAGCCGGCGCAGCGCGCGCGGCGACAGGATCGGCTCCAGCACCGCCCGGGGTGCGTCGTGGTGCGGCGGGTCGGTCTCGAGCAGCAGGCTCGGCGGGCGCCACGGCTCCTCGTAGCGCCAGTTGCTCATCCCCACCCCGGCGCCGGAGACCCAGCCCTGCCAGTTCCTCAGGGCGGCGTGGACGTGCTCGTGGCGGCCCATCGCGTAGACGCCGTAGCGGTCCAGGTGCACCACCGGGCCGGCATCGCGCAGCGCGGCCTGGAACGGCAGCGGGTCCTCCAGCACCTCGTGCGAGAACGGGTCGACGTCGGTCGTGGGAAGGGTCGCGGGCGGGGACAGGGTCACGAGGACACCTCCGTCGGTCGGGTAGGGCTCTACAGATCGAGGACGAGACGGTCGCCCACCGAGCGCGACACGCAGGGGAACATGGCGTCGCCTTCCGTGCGCTCGGCGTCGCCGAGGATCGAGTCGCGGTGATCCGGCACGCCGTCCAGGACGGTGGTCTCGCAGGTGCCGCAGGTACCCTGCCGGCACGACGACAGCGTGCTCGCCCCGGCACGGCGGGCGGCAGCGAGCACGGTGTCCGCCGGGGTGACGGTCACCGTCGTCCCGGTACGGGCCAGTTCCACCTGGAACGGCTGCGCGCGCTGCGGCGGGCCCTGCTCGACTGCGGTGAACCGCTCCGTCCGGACCCGGTCCGGTTCCCAGTCCGCGCTCGCCCGGGCCAGCGCGTCGAGCAGCGGAGCCGGCCCGCAGCAGTAGGCGACGGTGTCCGAGCTCGGGGCGCCCAGCGCGGCGTCGAGGTCGAGCAGGCCTTCCTCGTCCTGCGGGACCACCCGGACCCGGTCGCCGTAGCGGGCGAGCTCGTCGCGGAAAGCCATCGAGGTGCGGGTGCGGCCACCGTAGAGCAGCGACCAGTCGGCGCCGACCAGCTCGGCCTGACGGATCATCGGCAGTAGCGGGGTGATCCCGATGCCACCCGCGACGAACAGGTAGCGCGGCGAGGGCACCATCGCGAAGTTGTTCCGCGGCCCGCCGAGGCCGACCAGCTCGCCCGGCGTCAGCGCGTCGTGGACGTAGGCCGACCCGCCCCGGCCGCCGGGCTCGCGCAGCACCCCGACCCGGTAGGTATGGGCGTCCCAGCGGTCCCCGCACAGCGAGTACTGGCGGGTCGCGCCGTTGGCCAGCAGCAGGTCGATGTGCGCGCCCGGCGCCCAGTCCGGCAGCCGCGCCCCGTCGGGCCGCGCGAGCGTGAGCGTGACGACGCCGTCGGAGGCGACGGTCCGGTCCCGCACGGTCATGACGTCGGCCGCCGCACCGGGCCCGCCGAGACCGGGCCCGCCGAGATCGGGCCCGGCCCCGTCGGTCCCGCGCCGGCCGTCGCGTCCTACCTCGTCGGTTCGCATCGACTGACCTCCTCCGCGTCACTGCGTCGAGAAGGAGCATCGGTCCGCGGTGCACCCCGTCACCACGGACATTCCATTGAACGGGAGGGCGATGTCAGGTGGATCGCCGCGAGGGCGGCGGGGCGGGATCCTCGCCGAGGCGCCGTTCGATCGACCGGGCGGCCGCGGTGAGGGCGGGCAGGTGCGCCCGCGCGCGCTCGTCGTTCGGCACGATCACCGACACCGCGGCGGCGACCTGCCGGTCGACGGTCCGGATCGGCACCGCGATCCCGGTCGCGTCGGCGTGGATGTGGCCCGAGCAGAGTGCGAAACCCTGCCTGCGGATCCGGGCCAGCAGCTCCCGCAGCTCGTCGGCGCCGACGACGGTGGCCGGCGTGTAGCGGGGCCGCGGGGCGGCCAGCACCCGCTCCTGCAGGGTCGTCGAGCCGTACGCCAGCAGCACCAGCCCCGACGACGAGGCGTTCAGCGGCAGCCGGGCGGCAATGCGCGTGTAGTTGATGACGGCCTGCTCGGCACTGAGCCGCTCGACGAACAGCACCTCGTCACCGTCGAGCACGCCCAGCTGGGTGTGGTGTCCGATCGAGACCTGCAGCTGCTCCATCGCCGGCATCGCGGTCTCCCGCAACGACAGCGTCGGCGACGCCCGGGAGGCCAGCTCCCAGAGCCGCAGCCCGATCCGCACCCTCCGGTCGGCGTCACGCGCGAGCAGCCCGTGCGAGACCATCTCCCCGACCAGCCTCGACGCCGTCGCCAGCGGAAGGCCCGCCCGCCGGGCGATCTCCGAGACAGCCAGCGTCGTCGTATCGGGAGTGAACGCCTCGAAGATCCGCACCGCCCGTTCGAGCACCGACTCCCCCGAGCTGGACCGCGCCATCCGTGCAGTGTGCCGCCGCGACCGTGTCGCCGTGCGTCGCGCACCCCGGCACCCGGCACCCGGCACCCGGCACCCGGCACCCGGTCATCATGATCGATCTCCGTGGGAAGTTCCGGGCCACCAGTGGCCCCCGGATGACCACACAGATCGATCATCACCCTTCCCGCGCCCACGACACGGTCGGAACGCGACACGCGGACCGGCGGACCGGCGGCCCACTTTCCGACACCGGCCGGTCAGTGCCGGCCGAGAAGGTTGGCACGGACGTCGAGCAGGTGCTCGCGCATCCGGTCCCGGGCCAACTCCGGGTGGCGTTCGGTGAGGGCGTCGACGATCGCGCGGTGGCTCCCCTCGTAGCCGCGGCGACGCTCGGGGGTGGCGGTCCGGCGTTTGATACTGCCCCACACCGGCAGGTCACGGGCGGCGTTCATCGTGTCGAACAGGCGCAGGAGCAGGGTGTTGTGCGCAGCGGTCGCGATGCCGCGGTGCAACGCGGAGTCCCAGGACTCGAACTCGGCGTAGGTGGTCGCGGCGTCGCCGCGGGCGATGCAGACGTGCAGGTGGTCGATGTCGGCCTGGGTCGCCTGCCCCGCGGCCAGCGCGGCGATCTCGGGCTCGAGCAGCAGCCGGGTCTGCATGATCTCGGCCGGGCTCGTCTGCGGCGCATCCACGGCGACGGCACCGGCGCTGATCGCCTGCGCGTCGGCGACGAACGTCCCACGCCCGACGTGACGGATGATCGCCCCCTGGCGCTCGAGCGCGGCGAGGGCCGCCCGGACCGCGGTCCTGGGCGCGCCGAGACGGTCCACGAGGGCCCGCTCCGTGGGCAGCTTCGACCCGGCGACCAGCTCGCCACTGTGCAGGCCGTCCATCAGCAGGGCCCGAACACGGTCCCCGGTCGTCGTCTCCGTCACCGGACAGACTATCGATGTCACGTCGTCACCTCCCGAACCAATTATCAACCAATGCTATTCCATCGAACCGGCTGACAACAGCCAGAACGCACGCTAATCTCACCGCCAGGCAGACCACGAATCCGTCGTGTTCGATAATTGGTCGCAATTGGTTGACCAGAGGTACGACACGGGCAGAGCCGATCTGGAGGCGAAGCGATGAAGCTGGTGACGTTCCGCGCGGGTGAGCGTGAGGCCGTGGGCCGCGTCGACGACGACGGGACCACGGTGCGCGACCTGACCGGCGTCACCGGCGGCCTGACGCTACTGGCCGTGATCGAGAAGTGGGACGAGCTGTCCGGGCGGATCGCCGCCGCGACCGACCTCCCGGCCCTCGTCGACGCACGTCTGCGCGCGCCGATCCCCACGCCGCGGCGCGACCTGTTCGCCGTCGGCAAGAACTACCGCGACCACGCCGCCGAGTTCGGCCGTTCCGGCTACGACACCCCGCAGCGTTCGGAGGACCTACCGGAGCGGCCGATCGTGTTCTCCAAGGCCACCACGTCGGTGACCGGCCCCTACGACGACGTCGAGTCGCACCCGTCGGTCACCTCGGAGCTGGACTACGAGTCCGAGCTCGCGGTGATCATCGGTAAGGGCGGGCGCGGGATCTCCCGCGCCGACGCCCTGGACCACGTGTGGGGCTACACCATCGTCAACGACGTCACGGCCCGCGACGTGCAGCGCGACCACAAGCAGTGGTTGCTGGGCAAGTCCCTGGACACGCACGCCCCGATGGGCCCGTGGGCGGTCTCCGCCGACGAGATCACCGACGTCGGCTCGCTCGAGGTGTCCAGCCGGGTCAACGGCGAGCTCCGGCAGAACGCCCCGGTCAAGGACCTGATCTTCGACGTACCCGAGCTGATCCGGGTCATCTCGGCCGGGATCACGCTGCTGCCCGGCGACATCATCGCCACCGGCACCCCGGCCGGAGTCGGTGTCGGCTTCGACCCCCCGCGGTTCCTGAGCCGCGGCGACGTCGTCGAGTGCGCGATCACCGGACTCGGCTCGATCCGCAACACCATCGCCTGAGCACGACACCCGACACGAGACGGACAGGGACTGACGCACGTGCAGGTCAACGGTAAGGAACTGGCCGTCGAGGTCACCGGCGACGGCCCGGCGGTGCTGCTGGTGCACGGCCTCGGCGGGACCTCGAACTTCTACCAGCCGCAGGTCGCGGCGCTCGCCGAGCGCTTCCAGGTGATCCGCCCGGACATGGAGGGGGCCGGGCGGTCCCCACTGTCCGGCACGCCGAGCATCGATTCGTTCGCCGAGGACCTCGCGGCGATCATCGACGCCCTCGGCGTCGACTCCGCCCGCGTCGTCGGGCACTCGATGGCCACCATCACCGTCCGCGCCCTCGCCACGAAACACCCGCAGAAGGTCTCGCACCTCGCGCTGCTCGGTGCGGTGCCCGCCCCGCTGCCCGAGGCCGGGCGGAAGGGCCAGCACGACCGGGCCGCCACCGTTCGGGAGCAGGGCATGATCGCCGTGGCGGACGCGGTCATGACCAACGCGACCGCCGAGGCCACCCGCCGCGACCACCCGGCCGCCGCAGCGCTGGTCCGCGAGCTGGTGCTACGCCAGGATCCGGAGGGCTACGCGCGCGGCTGCGAGGCCCTCGCCGGCGCCACCGACCCCGGCCCGGTCGACCCCGCCCTGCCGCTGTTGCTGCTCACCGGGGCCCAGGACGGCGTCGGAGCGCCGGCGGTCAGCCAGGGCCTGGCCGAGGCGCACGGCGGAGCGACGCTCGACGTGTTCGACGACTGCGGGCACTGGACGACGCTGGAGCGCCCGTTCGAGGTCACCGACCACCTCCTCACGTTCTTCTGAGCAGCACCGCACCACCGTTCCGCAAACCGCTCTCAACGACGAGGGAGAAGGAGACCACGATGGCCGCTCCGTCCAAGGTCCTGTTCCGCAACGTGTCGATCCTCGACTCCACCGGCGCCGACCCGTACCCGGGTGATGTCCTGGTCGAGGACGACCGGATCGCCGCCGTCGGCACGGTCGACGCCGCCGGTGCCGGCGGCGCCCGGGTCGTCGAGGGCCGCGGCCGGACCCTGATGTCCGGGCTGTGCGACGCGCACACCCACTTCACCTGGAACAACTCCGCCGACCTCGACGGCCTGGGCACCATGCCCGTCGAGGAGCACCTGATCTTCGCGATGGAGTCGGCCAGGACCTACATCGACTCCGGCTACACGATGTGCCTGGGCGCGGCATCGGCGAAGGACCGCCTCGACGTCGTCTGTCGCGACGCCATCGCCGCCGGCCGGATCCCCGGCCCGCGCTACCTGGCCAACGGCCCGGAGATCGCCGTCACCGGCGGCGCGCTGATCAAGTCGATAACCAAGTTCGCGGACGGCCCGGAGGGCATGCGCAAGGCCGTCCGCGAGCTGGTCGAGCTCGGCGTCGACCAGGTCAAGCTGTCGATGACCGGTGAGGAGATCACCGGTACCCAGCGCGCCGAGGACACCTACTTCTCCGACGAGGAGGTCGCAGCCGCCGTCACCGAGGCGCACCGCCGCGGCAAGCGCGTCTGCGCGCACGCCCGCTCCGCGGAGAGCGTGAAGATGTGCCTGCGCAACAAGGTCGACATCATCTACCACGCCTCGTTCACCGATGCCGAGGGCATGGACATGCTCGAGGCCAACAAGGACTGGGTGTTCGTCGCCCCGGGCATCAACTGGCTCGTCGCCACCCTGTACGAGGCGGAGGCGTTCGGCTTTCCGCAGGCGGCCGCCGAGGCGGTCGGCTACAAGAAGGAGCTCGAGCAGGCCACCGAGGGTCTGCGCGAGATGCACCGTCGCGGGATCAAGCTGCTACCCGGCGGCGACTACGGCTTCGCCTGGACCCCGCACGGCACCTACGCCCGCGACCTGGAGCACTTCGTCGTGCGCCTCGGGTTCACCCCGATGGAGGCGATCCTGTCCGCCACCAAGCTCGGCGGCGAGATCATGCTCCGGCCCGACGAGCTCGGCCAGGTCCAGCCCGGCTTCCTCGCCGACGTGATCCTCGTCGACGGGGATCCGCTGGAGGACATCACCGTCCTGCAGGACCACGACCGGATCCACGCGGTCATGAAGGACGGCCGCTTCCACAAGGAGCCGGTCGAGGAGGGCGCGGCCACGCTCCGGTAGCGCGTCGAGCGTCGGGGCGGCCCGTCGCACCGCGACGTGCTCGCAGGTGATGGTGGTCGTCAGGTCTCGGGCGATCCCTGATCGCGCTCGACCCGGTCCTGGACCAGCATCGACGCCCGCTGGCGGGTGACCCCGAACAGCTTGCCGATCGCGGTGATGCTGAGGTTCTCGCGCTGCAGCGCGCGAGCCTCCTCACGACGGAAGCGGCTGCCCGCCCCGCCGAGGGTCTCGAGCGCCCGACTGATCCGTTCGATGATCAGTGGAGGCTCCTCCTGGAACACGATCTCACGCCAGGAACGCCCGTCCGTCCGGAGCGCGATCAGCTCGTCGGCCCGTTCGGCGGCCGCGTTCAGCTCCGCGACGGTGTGCTCGAGCTGTGTCCGCAGCTCGACGAGCGCTCGTACGACGTCGTCATCTTCGGGGCGGCCGGGCACGGCACCTCCTGGCTCCTCGTGGCGTCGCCGATGATCTGGCGGGGTCACCGGTCACACCGTTCACCGACCGGGTGGTGTCATCGTCTAGAGTCCGGGCCGCAATAGCTATTGCGGTCCCGCGCGCTGCGGAAACGGACAGGCGAGACATGACGGACTCAGAGTACGACTTCATCATCGTCGGCGGCGGTTCGGCCGGGAGTGTCCTGGCGAACCGGCTCAGCGCCGACCCCCGGACGCGGGTGCTCGTGCTCGAGGCCGGCCGTCCCGACTACTGGTGGGATCTCGCCGTCCACCTGCCGATCGCCATGGGTTTCCCGGTGGGGAGCCCGTCGCACGACTGGTGCTACCGGTCCGAGCCGGAGCCGCACCTGCAGAACCGCCGCCTGCGCCAGCCACGGGGAAAGGTCCTGGGCGGGTCCAGCAGCATCAACGGGATGGTCTACCAGCGCGGCAACCCGGCCGACTTCGACCGCTGGTCGACCGCCGACGGGATGGACGGCTGGGACGCGGCACACTGTCTGCCCTACTTCCGCAAGCTGGAGAACTGCCGCGACGAGCCGGGCGGGACGACCCGGGGACGCAGCGGACCGCACCGGCTCGAACAGAGCCCGGCCACCGGGCCCCTGTTCGCCGCCTTCTTCCAGGCCGCCCGGCAGGCCGGCTACCCGGTGGTCCCGGACGTCAACGACGCCCCTCAGGAGGGCTTCGCCCGGCTGGACCAGGCGGTGCACCACGGTCGTCGGGTGTCGGCCGCGGACGCCTACCTGCGGCCGGTCCGGCGGCGCACCAACCTCGAGGTGCGGTGCCGCACCCAGGTCACCGGGCTGACGATCACCGGGAACCGGGTGGACGGCGTGTCCTACACCGACCACGGCGGCTCCCCGGTCCGGGTCCGCTCCCGGGAGGTCGTCCTGTGCGGCGGCGCGATCAACACCCCGCAGATCCTGCAGCTCTCCGGCCTGGCCGACTCCGCTCTGCTCGAGTCGCTCGGCATTGCGGTCACCGCGCACCTGCCCGGAGTCGGGCAGGGTCTGCAGGACCATCTGGCCGTTCACATGCAGCACGCGTGCACCGCCCCGATCTCCGAGGTCGCGACGAAGAGCAAGCGCAACTGGCCGAGGATCGTGTCCCAGTCCCTGCTGCTCGGCAGCGGTCCGGGCGCGCACAACCCGTTGCAGGCCGGCGGTTTCGCCCGCAGCCGGGCGGACGAGCCGTCCCCTGACCTGATGTTCATGTTCGCCCCGATCGCGATGGCCAGCGAGGAGAACGCGCTGGGGCCGCGGGACCACGGCTACCAGGTCCATGTCGGCGTGATGCGCTCCGAGGCGCGCGGATCGGTGACACTCGGCTCGACCGACCCGCGCCGGCATCCCGCGATCCGCCTCAACTACCTGTCGGCGCCGGAGGACCGTCGTCGCTGGCTCGCCGCCGTGCGGGGCGCGCGCGAGTTGTGCGCCCAGGCCGCCTTCGCCCCCTACGACGCGGGCGAGGTCCTTCCCGGGCCCGGGGTCGAGACCGACGACCAGGTGATGGACTGGGTCCAGCGCACCGCTCAGACCGGCCTGCACCCCGCCTGCAGCGCGCGAATGGGCCTCGACGACCGGTCCGTCGTCGATCCGCGCGACATGCGCGTGCACGGGGTGGACGGGCTACGGGTCGTCGACGCGTCGGTGATGCCGTCGATCACGAACGCGAACACCTACGCCCCGGTCATGATGATCGCCGAGCGCGCCGCGGACATGATCCTCGGCAACACCGCCCTCGCCCCCGAGCCATGGGGAGCCGCGCCCGCCGTGGCCGATCGGTGACGGGGTCGGTCACCGGCGCAGCACGATACGGGCCGGCCGGAGCGACGACGCCCTCCGAGCCCGACGAGTGGTTCGGGGAGTCTGCTCGTCGTCGGGGTGCGCGGCGATGGCCGTGCCGAGTTCGGCGGCGTCGTACATGGCGAATAGGCGTGCAGCCCACCCGCCATCCGAGAACTTCTGTGGAACCGTGGGTGCGGTGACCCGATTCGTCGTCGACGCACCGGTCGCGATCCGGCTCGCGACCGACCGGGCGACGATCGCGTCCGAGCACGCACTGCTCGCGCCGGCGTCACTGCGCTCGGAGGTGCTGGCGCTCATGTACGGGTCGGTCAGAACGGGCGAGCGGGAATCCAGGCCGATGCGTTCGTGACGCTCGACGACGAGTTCGCCGCAGCGGCGGCCACGCTGGTGCGGGTCGGCTCGATGGACGACCTGCTCCGGAACGCGAGCTGAGACTGAACGTGCGCTCGCGTCACGGCGTCGCCGACCGGCTGCCCCAGGGGGTGCTGGCACCCGTCTGGACGGCTGCCACCACGCCGCCGTCCACGAGCAGGTCACACCCGGTGATGAAGGTCGACTCCGGCCCGAGGAGGAACGCCGCCGCGTTCGCGATGTCGGCCGGTGTGCCGAGTCGTTTCGTCCCCGAGGCGCTGACCATCGCGCGCATCGAACCCCCGGATTCGCCGGAGAGCTCCTGCTGCCCCATCGGCGTGCAGATGACGCCAGGGCTGATGCTGTTGATGCGCGCGCCGCGCTCGCCCCACGCCAGGCTCGCCGCCTGCACACGCAGCTGAGTTGCGCGCTTCGCAATGCTGTAGGCGACTCCTGCGAGATCGACGCGAAGGACGACATCGATCGGCGCCTGTTCGGGAGACACCCCGGCGGTGTGCGCCACCTGCTTGACCGCACCCACTTCGGAAGCGGTGCGGGCGAGCGCGGCGAGAGAGTCGCGTGAGGACACATCGACCTCCCGCGTGTCCACCGTGTACCCATCGCCACGCATCGAGTCCGCTACGCGGTGCAGCGTCTCCTGGTTGAAGTCCGCCAGCAGGACGCGCTGCCCGGATCCGAGGCGACGGGCGATGGCTTCACCCATCCCTCCGACACCGATGACGACGAGGACATCAGTCATCGTGCTCCTCCTGCTCCGAAGTCAAACGCTGATCGGCGACCGGGGCGACCAGAACGTCGTCCATGCCGCCCTCCCGCCACTCGGCGAGGAGCTGGTGGAAGGCGACCGGCCCCGGGCTGTACGAGGTGGGCGCCGCCCGCCTCTTCCCCTCGCCGTTGTAGTAGCCCGGCGTGCACCCGGCCAGGAACTCGGAGTTGTCGACCGCGACCTCCCGAAGGGTCGCCCACCAGGCGTCCTGGGCCTCGGTGGTGGGCTCGACGTACCGCGCACCGGCTTTACGCGCGGCGGCGAGTACGGCGGCGATGTGGTCGGCCTGCTCCTGCAGGATGTGCACGAAGTTCACGGAGTTCGCGTTCTGCATCGCGCCGAGGTGGAACAGGTTCGGGAAGCCGTGGGAGTAGAAGCCGTGCAGGGTCCGCGGGCCGCGGGCCCAGGCCTCGCGCAAGGTCGTCCCATAGCTGCCGTAGACCGGCAGGGTTCCGGAGAGCACCCCCGAGACACCGGTCTCGAACCCGGTGGCGAAGACGACGCAGTCCACCTCGTACTCGTCATCGCCGACGACGACCCCGCTCTCGGTCATCCGCGTGATGCCGCCGTGGTCGGCGGTGTCCACGAGCGTGACGTTGCGCCGGTTGAAGGCCTGCAGGTACAGATCGCTGAACCCGGGCCGCTTGCACATGTACCGGTACCACGGTTTGAGGGCCTCGGCCGTGGCCGGATCGGTGACGAGATCGTCCACCCGGGCCCGGATCTCGTTCATCCTGGTGAAGTCGGCGAGCTCGTCGAGCCGCTCCCGCTCGGCCGGGTCCAGCGTCGTGTCGACGGCGCCGGTGATCATCTTGCGCTGGAGGCGGGCGGTGGAGGTCCACCGGTCCTGCGTGAGGTCCTCGTCCACGTCCTCCCCCGAGAGGATGGCCAGGAAGTTCTCCATCCTCTCTCGCTGCCAGCCGGGCTGCAGCGACGCCGCCCACTCCGGGTCGGTGGGCCGGTTGTCCCGCACGTCGACCGTCGACGGCGTGCGCTGGAAGACGTAGAGGTGCTGCGCGTCGCGCGCCAGGTGCGGGATCGCCTGCAGGCCGGTGGCACCGGTGCCGACGACCGCCACCCGCTTGTCCGCCAGCCCGGTCATGCCGCCCTCGGCGTCACCGCCGGTGTAACCGTAGTCCCACCGGCTGGTGTGGAAGGTGTGCCCGCGGTAGTCCTCGATGCCCGGGATGCCCGGGAGCTTGGGCTGGGTGAGGGTGCCGGAGGAGACGACGACGTAGCGGGCCCGCATCTCGTCCCCGCGGTCGGTGCGCACGAGCCACTCGGCGGCGTCCTCGTCCCACCGCAGCTCGGTCACCCGGGTGTGGAAGACCGCGTCGCGGTAGAGCCCGTAGTGCTCGGCGATCGCCACCGCGTGCCGGCGGATCTCCTCGCCGGGGGCGTACCGCCACTGCGGGACGTAGCCGATCTCCTCGAGCAGGGGCATGTACACGTAGGACTCGATGTCGCAGTGGATACCCGGGTAGCGGTTCCAGTACCAGGTGCCGCCGAAGTCCCCGGCCTCGTCCATCATGCGCACGGACTCGACGCCGGCCTCGCGCAGCCGGGCCCCGGTGAGCAGGCCACCGAAGCCTCCTCCCACCACCAGCGCCTCGACGCGGTCGGTCAGCGGCTCGCGCTCGACCCGCGGCGTGTAGGGGTCCTTCGCGTAGTAGCCGAACTCCCCCGTGGCGCTCCGGTACTGACCGTTGCCGTCCGGACGAAGTCGCCGGTCGCGTTCCTTGCGGTAGCGCTCGCGCAGGGCGTCCGGGTCGAAGTCGAGGCCGGAGGGCGCGTCGAGGGGAGAAGCGGTGGACGTCGTCGCGTCGTCCATGACAGGACCTTTCGTCGAGACGCGAAGGGGTCGCGATGTACCTGGCCCGGGCACTCGTCGTGCCGCCGGGCTCTCCGGGCCACTGCGCCCCTTCGCCGGAGCGGTGCGAGCACGCGATAGGTCGTCGCGGCTACTGGCATGAACCGTACATCGAAGTACGTTTCGTTCGCACGCCGGGATCCGGCGGGCCCGTAGTCGCTACCCTCACTCCATGTCCGAGGCACCCACGCGACGCGACGCGGCACGCAACCGCGAGCGCCTCGTCTCAGCCGCCGCACGCGTGTTCAAGGCGCGTGGGCCCGACGTCCCGCTCGAGGAGATCGCCGCCGCCGCCGGGGTCAGCCGCACCACCCTGCATCGCCATTTCGTCGACCGTGCGGCGCTCGCCGCGGCCGTATTACAGGAGAACGTTTCCAAGATCGAGGCGCGGGCGGTGGCCCTGACCGATGTGGACGATGGCGCCGAGCAGCTGTTCCACTACCTGTTGGACGTCCAGCTCGAGGCGCCGTGGCTCGCGCGGATGGTCGCGGGCGAGGACACCCTCAGCGTCGGCGATCTCGCCGACCGCACGGCGGCGGCGCTCGAGCCGCTCGTGACGCGCGCCCGCGCCGTCGGCGTGCTGCGCTCGTCGATCACGACCCAGGACGTTCTCCTCACACTGCCCATGGCCATGGCCGTTCAGGTATCAGATGCGCACAGCGGTCGCCAGACCCACACCGCCAGGGTCCGCGCCATCCTCCACTGTGGTCTCTTCACGACGGACCCGCCGCAGGCGCCGGCACCGGGTGCGTGATCTCTCCTCACCTGGAGGGTCCCCCGACGGTTGCGGTATCACTCGTCCAGGTGTCAACAGTCCTGCGCGGGTGTCCATCATGGCTAATGTCCCTGCTGATCGTACAGGACACGGGCCGTCTGGATCGGACGGTCAACGAGTTGCAGCGGGGGCTACATCAGTGCAGTCCGGTTCACAGCACAGCCCTGCACCCTGGTGGCTACGGGCGCTGGGGGCGGTCGTTCTCGTCGTCCGGCTGCGAGCCGGATACGGCGTCGCCGACCTCGGCTTCCGGGTGCGGCGTCCCGCACGCGCGGTCGCGATCAGCTCGGTCGTCGTCGGTCTGCTGCACTCCCTCAACCCGAACGCCACCGTCTCCTATGTGGCCGCCACGGCCTCGCTCGCCCACAGCCCGCCCCCGGACAGCGCGATGAACTACCGCTCGCGGTCGCAGCACAGCACCGTTCGGTCCGGGTGAACGCGTGCAGCTCTTCTACGTCCTCTCCGGAATCCTCGCCCTGGCCTTCGTGATCGGCACGGTCCGTGAGCGCCGGCGCTTCCGCAACGCGGTCCTCCTCGGCCTGGCCCTCGTCTGCCTCGGTCTCGGGCTGCTCGGCGAGGTATCACGCTTCGACGTCGACGTGATCGATGTCGTCGTGGTCCTCGGCGTTCTCGCTGCCGTCCTCGCGGTGGTCGTGCTCGCGGTCTTCCTGCTGGTCAACGGCGCCACGATGATGCGCAGGGAAGGCAGGCGCCCGGCGAACCTCCTGTCCCTGCTCGCCGGCCTCGCCTGCCTCGTCCTCGTGGTCCTCCCCGCGCTCAGCTACTACACCGACAACCGCATCATCGGACCGATCACGATCGCCGCCCTGCTCGTCGCGGCGTACCTCGGGTTCCTGTTCTGCAGCTTCCTGCTCTATGCGCTCGTGTACGCACGCCTTGCCGCCCGGCCGGGCGTCGACTTCGTCGTCGTTCTCGGATCCGGGCTGATCAAGGGGAAGGTCCCACCCCTGCTCGCCGCGCGGCTGGACAAGGCGATGTCGTTGCGGGACGACGAGATCCGGACCGGTGGTGCGCCCGTCCTGATGACGTCCGGCGGCCAGGGAGCCGACGAGCCGGTCGCCGAAGCGGATGCCATGGCGGACTACCTCGTCGCGCGCGGGGTGCCGGAGGGGATGGTCCTCCGGGAGACCCGTTCCACCACGACGCTGGAGAACATGCGCTTCAGCAAGGCGATCATGACCGAGCGCTCGCCCGACCACTGCTGCGTGGTGGTCACGAACAACTTCCACGCCTTCCGAGCCGGGCTCATGTCTCGTCGAGCCGGGTTGAACGGCCACGTCCTGGGCGCGGCGACGGCCCGCTACTACTGGCCCAGCGCCACGATCCGCGAGTTCGTGGCCATCCTCGCCGAGCACCGCGTCGTCCATCTCGCTCTGTGCGCGCTGCTACTCATCGTCGGGATCCTGCTCGGCCTCGGGCGATGACGAGCGCGGCCGACGGGGACGCCTAAGGCGATCATATGGCCGGGCCGAGATCCGCGAGCTCCGATACCTCCACGACCTGCAGACCTCGCCGTGTATAGTTCGTATGTGGAAGTAACTAGTTCGGTGTGGAGCATCGCTCGCTCCCTGCATCGGGCCGCACGAGTTCAGCGCCGGGCCGCGGCACGGTCGGACTGGGATCCGGTCGCTATCGGCCTGCTCAACCTCGCCGCACAGCATCCGGTACGTCCCTCGGACGCCGCGGCCGAGCTGGACGTTCCGGCACAGTCGATCACCAGATCCACGAGTGACCTGGCCGCCGCGGGCCTGGTCGAACGTGTGGGTGACGACGCCGACGGCCGCTCGTACCGAGTCGCCCTGACCTCTGACGGCACGGCCACGATCCAGAGATTCCGTGCTGATCTGGGTGCAGACTTCGCCCGTCACCTGCACGGCTGGACCGACGACGAGGTCAGTGACTTCGCCCGCCGACTCGCGGACCTGGTCACCTCGATCGCCGAGGACCTGGAGGACGAGACCGACCGGCCGGAGCGGACACGCAACTCGTGGAGGACGAGATGACCGCGTCCCATCACTCACACTCCCTCCCCCCGACGACGGACGTCCTGGTGATCGGCGGTGGCCTTACCGGGCTCGCCACAGCGGCGCTACTCGCACGACAGGGCGTGCAGGTGCTGCTCGTCGAACAGCACGCGGGCACCTCGATCCACCCCAAGGCTCGCCTCGTCAACGCGCGCACGATGGAGATCTACCGTGCACTCGGGATCGAGGAACGGGTCCTCGACGCGGGGGAACCCAACGGCGGGTTCGCCATCGCCGACACCCTTGCCTCCGACCACGAGACCTGGATCCCGGCGCCGGCCGAGGAGGACGCCGCCGACCTGAGCCCATGCCCTTCATGGTCCTGCGACCAGCAGCGGATCGAGCCCCTCCTCCGCGACCGTGCCCGCAACCTCGGTGCCGATCTTCGCTTCGGGCACACCGCCGGCGACGTGACGGCCGATGCCGACGGCGTCACCGTCACCGTCGACACCCGTCCCGTCCGAGCCCGCTACCTGGTCGCCGCGGCCCGGGGCCCCCGCGACCGACCCCCTGCGCAGCACCCCCGCGGGGTGGGGGCGGGCGGGACCACCCCCC
>JAKDNL010000656.1 GCA_030451825.1 Pseudonocardia sp.
CCGGAGCCGCCGAGGACTCCGCCGGAGCCGCCGAGGCGGCGGGCGCCTGCGGACGGACCTCGGGCGGCGGGGCCGGCTTCGCGGCCGGGCCGGGCTTCGGGACGCCGCCGGCCGGGCCCGGAGTCGGGCCGGGGGTCGGTGCGGACGGGCTGGACGGCGACGGAACGCCGCTGCCGCCGGTCGGGCCGGGACGGGCGCCCGGCGCGGGGCCGGATCCGGCGCGCGGACGGCCACCGCCCGGTGCACTGCGGCGCTGGCCGCCGGCCGAGGAACCGCCGCCGGCCATCGAGTCGCGCAGCTTGCGCGCGACCGGGGCCTCGACGGTGGACGAGGGAGACTTCACGTACTCCCCGAGGTCCTGAAGCTTGTTCAGGACCTGCTTACTGCTGACGCCGAGCTCTTTTGCAAGCTCGTGTACGCGGGCCTTGCCTGCCACTGCTCTCCTTGTTCTTCACCGGAGGCCGGGCGGCATGTCCGCACGACCTCGAACCTAGTGTCGAAGCACGTTCATGGTGCGATCTTCACAGCTGGCTCATGACGGGTCGACCGTGCTTTCTACGATGTCGGGCCCGGGATTCTCCCGCGCCCCTGGGGTCTCGCTCAGGGGTGCTGCTCACGCCGATCCGTTCCCGATGCGGGGCCGCTCCCGTCGTCCTCCGGAGCCGTCCCGCCCTGTAGCCGGGCTCGAACCTCGCCGACGTCCAGGGGCCCCGGCACGCGAAGTGCCCGGGTGAACGCCGTACGTCGCTCGGCCCGATCGAGGCACCCCGGATGAGGATGCAGCCAGGCACCTCGACCGGGGAGGCGGCGGCGCGGATCCGGGACCAGACGTCCGTTGACCGCCACCACTCGCAGCAGATCGGTGGCCTGCTCTCGTGTCCGGCACCCCACACACGTCCGGATCGGGGTCGATCCGGCATGGGCGGGTCCCGGCCGCCGACGGCGGGCCACGTCCGAGTGTAGCGTAGCGCCGCTCAGCCGACCGGCCCCGTCCCACCGGGGCGGGCCCCGCCCGCGGTGGCGTCGGCGATCTCGCCGGTGATCTCTTCCGCGGCCGGCTCCGGGCCGGCGCCGTCGGCGTCGGACGGGCGGGCGAACACGGCCGGGACGGTCTCCTCGTCCGCGGGCGCGGCCTCGTCACGGAGCCCGCGCGGATCGGCGTCGCTCCGGATGTCGATCTTCCAGCCGGTCAGCCGTGCCGCCAGACGGGCGTTCTGGCCCTCCTTCCCGATCGCCAGCGACAGCTGGAAGTCGGGCACCACGACCCGGGCGACCCGCGCGCGCTCGTCGAGCACGGTCACCGAGACCACCTTGGACGGCGAGAGCGCGTTGCCCACGAACGTGCCCGGGTCCTCGGACCAGTCGATGATGTCGATCTTCTCGCCGAGCAGCTCGCTCATCACGCCACGCACGCGCTGGCCCATCGGGCCGATGCAGGCACCCTTGGCGTTGAGGCCGGAACGCAGCGAGCGCACCGCGATCTTGGAACGGAAACCGGCCTCGCGTGCCACCGAGACGATCTCCACCGAGCCGTCGACGAGCTCGGGCACCTCGAGTGCGAACAGCTTGCGCACCAGGTTGGGGTGCGTGCGGGAGAGCATGATCTGCGTCCCGCGCTGACCGCGGTTGACCCCGATCACGTAGCAGCGCAACCGCTCCCCGTGCTTGTAGGTCTCCCCCGGCACCTGCTCGGCGGCGGGCAGCACGCCCTCGGTCTCCCCGCCCAGGGAGACGACCACCACACCGCGGGCGTTCGCGCGCGCGTCGCGCTGCACCATCCCGGCGATGACCTCGCCCTCCTTGGTGGAGAACTCACCGTAAGTGCGCTCGTGCTCGGCGTCACGCAACCGCTGCACGATCACCTGACGCGCGGTGGTGGCCGCGATCCGGCCGAAGCCCTCGGGTGTGTCGTCCCATTCCGGGCCGGGGACGCCGTCCTCGCCGCGCTCGCGGACCATCACCCGGACCAGGCCGGACTTGCGGTCGATGTCGATCCGGGCGTCGTTGTGGTGGCCGTCGGTGTGCCGGTACGCGGTGAGCAGAGCGGTCTCGATCGCCTCCAGCACCGTTTCGAAGGGGATCTCCTTGTCCCGCTCGATGGTCCGCAGCGCGGGGATGTCGACGTTCACGAGCCCTCCTCGGAGGTGTCGGTGTGCGGGCCGGCGGATTCGAGTAGGGCGATCTCGGCCTTCGGGGGCGAGCGGAACTCGACCTGGACCTGGGCGTGCGAGACCTCGGCGTAGCCCAGCTCGCGCAGGGCGGGCCGCTTGCCGGTCGTGGCGACCTGGACCCCGGACTCGCCGGCGCTCCCGATCCGCGCGGAGATCTCGCTGCCGTCGGTCAGCCGGATCGTGGCCAGCCGCAGCCGGGCGCGACGCCAGTGCCGCGGGCGGGTCAGCGGGCGGTCGACGCCCGGGGAGGTCACCTCGAGGGTGTAGGACCCCTCGATCAGGTGCTCGTGCGCGTCGAGCTTCTCGGCGGCGGCGCGGCTGAGCAGCGCGATCGCGTCCAGCCCGACGCCGGCGTCCGCGTCCGGGTCACCGGTGCCGGCATCGTCCACGGCGTCCGGGCGGTCGACCACGAGCTTCACCGCGTGCCGCCGGCCGACGGCGCGGACCTCGATGTCGTCGATCTCGAAGCCGGCGTCGGTCACCACCGGCTCCAGCAGGTCACGCAGCTGTCCCCCGAGCTGGTCGGGGCCGGGACTGCGCATCGGGTCTCTCCTCGGGTCTGGCCTCGCGCCGGGACCGGCGCACACGACTGCCCGCCGCGGGCGCACCGAGACGACGGTGCCGATCTCACGACGGGCCGTTCAGCGTATCGCGTCGCTGCGCCGTCCGGCCCGGGCCCGCATCAGCCCGCCGGCGACGCGTGTGCCGGGAGCAGCGACGGCGCAACGGGTGCCGAACGTGACGGCCACCGCGCGCCCCGCCCGGCGTCCCGGCCCGCGGACCGGCTGGCAGGATGACCGCTCGTGAGGGACCGGATGCGCGACGTGTGCGAGACCACGGCGGCCCCCGCGATGTCCCGCCGACGGATGCTGGCCTGGTGCGTGGCGGCCGCGGCACTGCCCCCGGCGCTGGCCGCCTGCAGCCCCGGATCCGGCATCGGGGCGGACGACACGCAGGCCCTGCTGGCCCTAGCAGACCAGGCCCGCGCGGACGCCGCGCTGGCCGTGGCCGCGGTCACCGCGGACCCGGCGCTGGCCGAGCGGCTCGAGCCGCTGCGGGCCGCCCGGATCGACCACGCCGCCGCGCTGGACACGGCGGGCGGGCGCACGGCCGCCGCATCCGCGTCGCCGCCGGCCCCGGACACCGCCGACGTCGCCCGGGTCCGCGACGCCGTCGTCTCCTCGGCCCGCGCGGCCTCCGACGCGGTACCGCAGGCCTCCGCGGCGCAGGTCGGCCTGCTCGCCGAGATCGCCGCGTGCTGCACCACATACGGGACGGTGCTCGCGTGACCGCCGACGTGCTCTTTCCCGCGGAGGCGGCGATCAGCACCGCCGACGTGCTCTTTCCCGCGGAGG
>JAKDNL010000657.1 GCA_030451825.1 Pseudonocardia sp.
GCGCGCAGTCCGCGCACCGCGCGTCCACGACCATGATGCCCCGGATGCGCGCGGAACTTGCCGACGCGGCTGCGGCCGCGCGGGCTTCGCAACGGCGGGCGCGCGTCGTGAAGGTGGGCGCGCGTCCGGCCTTCTCTCCCCGGGTGCAGCCGTCGCGGTGGCAGACTCACCCACCGTGTACGCGTTCCTGGACGACGGCCCGCACGCGGGCGAGACGTTGCGGATCACACCCGAACCGAACGGTGCACCACCGCGAACGTTCGACCTGGCCGATCCCGGGGTGCCGGAGTCCGGGCCCGTCACCTACGTGTTGCTGGGCCCGCACCAGAACGACGAGTGGTGGATCTACCGCCGGGCCCGGTCCGACTCCTAGGAACGTTCCTCCTCCTGCTGCTGCTGCTGCTGCCGGGCCGCGGCCCGCTTGCGGCGCTTGCCCTCGTGCATCGCCTGCACCCGGGGGACCGGGATGGTGTGCCCCTCCTCGACCAGCCCGTCCGGCATCGGCTGCGGCTGCGGCATCCGCTCCCGCCACGGGTCGGCGTCGCCCAGACGTTCCGGCGCGGTGCGGACGGTGAAGTCTCCCGGTCCGATCGCGTCGAGCTCGTCCCAGGAGACCGGGAACGACACCGGTAGGCCGGGCCGGGCCCGGGGGCTGTAGGCCGCGACCAGTGTCGCGCCGCCGGCGCGGGTCGGATCAAGGAACACCCGCTCGCCACGGTCGGCGCGGATGAACGCCGTGGTCGCGACGTCCGGGCCGAGCGCCGCGGCGCGGGCGGCCAGCGCGCGGGTGGCGGCGAACGCGTCGACGATCTCGACGGGCTCGCGCAGCGGCACGAACAGGTGCAGCCCCTTCGCTCCGCTCGTCTTCACCGCGGCGTCCAGCCCGGCCGCGGCCAGCGCCTCCCGCACCAGATACGCGGCCGCGACGACCCGGGAGAACGGGCCGCCCTCCGGCGGGTCCAGGTCGAGGACGAGTTCGGCGCTCCGCGTGGCCCCGCCGGCCAGCAGCGTCGGGTGATACTCGATCGCCCGCTGGTTGGCGAACCACAGCAGGGTGCGGCGGTCGTCGCAGAGCGCGTAGCGGACCTCGCGCTGCGACGTCTCGGCCCAGGCCGCGGTGGAGGCGATCCAGTCCGGGGCGTGACGGGGCAGGTTCTTCTGCATGAACGGCGCCTGCCCGGGTCGCGCCCGGATCACCGATAGCGGGCGACCGGCCAGGCCGGGCAGGATCGCGCCGGCGACCGCGTCCAGGTAGTCGACGAGGTCACGCTTGGAGGCCTCCGCGCCGTCGAACACGGGCTGGTCGAGGTGGGTCAGCTCGACGCCGTCCCGGACGTCGTCGGGTGGGTGAGGGACGCCACGGCGGCTCATCGCGCACTTCTCCCACACCCGACCCGCCCCCCGGGCGGGGATAGCGGCGCCCGGGCGACGATTTCCACGCACGAGGGGGCAGCTGGTTCCCGGGCCTCAGTCTCAGGGGGACGGGGTGAAGCCCTCGTCGGCGAGCCAGGTCCGGGCGACCTCGCGCGGGTCGCGGCCCTGCGCGGACACCTCGCCGTTGAGCGAGACCATGGTCGGGTAGTCGAGGGCGTGGGCGATCGGGTTCAGCACCCGCGCCACGTCCGGGTTCCGGTCGTAGACGTCCTTGCGGATGGTGGGGGCCGGGTTGTAGATGCTGTGGTAGGCCTTGTCGTCGTGCAGGACGCGCAGGTCCAGCCCCGGGATCCGGCCGTCGGTCGAGTAGACCTCACCGAACAGGCAGTCCCCGCGGGCGGTGGCCTGGTAGATGTCGCCGGCGTCGAGCACCCGCAGCCGGTCCGGCGGGATCGTGAAGCCGTAGG
This sequence comes from Pseudonocardia sp., assembly GCA_030451825.1. Taxonomy (GTDB): domain Bacteria; phylum Actinomycetota; class Actinomycetes; order Mycobacteriales; family Pseudonocardiaceae; genus Pseudonocardia. Next base: position 1,842 of record JAKDNL010000657.1, read on the forward strand.
CACGCTGCATGTTGGCCAGCCCGTCCGGGCGGGTCGCGTACTCGCGTTCCACACAGACGTCGCCGGGGGCGCCCGAGCGGACGTGGGCGGCCATCGCGGACAGCGAGGCGATGCCGGTATCGGCCGCCCGGCCGTCCGCCATCGCGAACGCGTAGGTGTCGTTGACGTCAGCCCGGTCGGTCCAGACCACGTCGTTGCGCCGCAGGTCCTGTTCCTTGACCTTGTCGTAGAGCAGGGCCGGGTCGACGATCTTCTGTGACTGGTCGAGGAACACCTCCCACGCGGTCCCGGTGTACTCCCAGTAGAGGTCGATCCCGCCGTCGAGCAGCGTTTGCCGGGTGACCTCGGTGCTGCCGGTGTCGCAGTGGCTGGTGACGGTGGCGCGCGCTTCCTGCAGTGCCGCGACCGTGATCTCGCAGAGGAGGCTCTGCTCCTCGGAGATGTCCTTCCCGCCCACCACGTAGGTCTGCCCGGACAGGTCGGCGGCCGTGGAGAGCGTGGCCCGGGAGGTGCCGGCGCCGTCTGCGGCGATGTCGTGGACGAACACCGCGGTCAGGGCCACGGCGACGATCACCAGCGCGGCGGCCACGGCGATGGTCGTCGGTCGCCGGTCGTGCGGGTCGGGTCCCGCGAGGCGGCCGGACGGCTGCACGGTCCTCCAGGTGGTCGGTGATCGGTGGTCGTTCGACCGCGGTGATGCCGGTCGGGGCAGGGCGAGGAGGAGATCCTCGTCCTGCCCCGACCGGGCATGAGCCGAAGCCGGCGGCTACTTCAGGCCGTTGGCCTCGAGGAACTGCTTGGCCACGCCGGCCGCGGGGGCGCCGCCGCCCTGAACCTGCTCGTTCATCGACAGGATCGCCGGGGTGGTGAGCAGGCCGCTGACCCAGTTCAGGGTCGCCGCGAACTCCGGGCCCTGCTGCTCGAGCACGTTCTGCTTGACCACGGGCGCGACGTACTGGTAGCCGAACACGCCCTCCGGGTCCTTGAGCACCTTGTACTTGCCGCTGGTCAGCTGGTAGTCGGTGCTGAACGCGTTGGCGGCGTTGGCGGCACCCTGGTCGAGGGCGGCGTACTGTGAACCCGCCTGAACGGGGAGGTAGCCGACCTGGGACAGGTTGTATGTCGACTTCATCCCGAGCAGGCCGGTCTGGCGGGTCTGGAACTCGACCGGACCGGCGATCGTGACGCCCTTCCCCTCGGGTCCGATCTTCGACAGGTCGGCGACGGCCTCGAGACCGAACTTCTGGGCGGTCTCGTTCTTGACGGCGATCGTGTCGACGTCCTCGAACGGCGTCTGGAGAAGGAGCGTCGACTGGCGCTGGCTCTCCTCGAACTGCTTGGCATCGTTGTAGGTGTCCAGGGCCGAACTCGGCTCCGGCAGCTTGGCGACGCTGGTGACGATCTCACCGAGGTACTCGGGGTACATCTGGATCTGGTTCGACTGCAGCGACTTGTCGATCAGCTCGGAGCCGCCGATGCTCGGCTTCAGGTTGACCGTGAAGCCCTTGGCCTTCAGCGCCTGGCCGTAGAGCTCCCCGAGCAGGGTCTGCTCGGCGAAGTTCTTGCTGCCCAGGACCACGGCCGGCTTGCCGGCGCCGGGGGTGCCCTCCGGGAGCGGGTTCTTCGCGGTGGTCGCCGTGATCGGCACCGCGTCCGGCGGGATCTCGTCGGGGGCTGCGTCGG
>JAKDNL010000658.1 GCA_030451825.1 Pseudonocardia sp.
CGCCAGCCTGCACGAGGACGACTGCGTCACGGTGAGCTGATCATGGTGACGGCCCGGGAGCGGTGAGTGTTCGTCCTTGCCGGCGGTCGTGTGCGACGCCAGGGTGAGGACGTCGGGTAGTTGGCGACGGCCCTCCCGCGTGTCTTGGCGGACACGGAAGGGCCGTCTTGGTGCATGGGAGTGCACCCGTGATGACGGTAGGCGTGGACCGCGCGGCGGTCGAGACCGCGCTATGCGGCGGTGGGCTCCGATGCCCGACGCCCGGCTGCGGGCGGCGGCTGGCGCCGTGGGGGTCGGCCCGGGAGCGCGGCGTGCGCGGCGCCGGTCGGTTGAGGCCGCGGCGGGCGAGGTGCACCGGCTGTCGGGGCACCCATGTGCTGCTCCCGGCGAGTGTGCTGCTGCGGCGGGCGGACGCGGTCACGGTGATCGGGGCGGCGTTGCTGGCCAAGGCCTCGGGGTGCGGGCATCGACGCGTCGCGGAGTTGGTCGGGCGGCCCGCGTCGACGGTGCGGGGCTGGTTGCGCCGGATCACGGCGGTCGCGGCCCGGGCGCTCGCGGTGCTCGCCGCGGCCGCCGCGGAGCTCGGCACCGAGTTCGTGGCGCCGGTGCCGACGAATGATCCGGTCGGGGCGGTGGTGGAGTTGGTCGGGGCCCTGGCTCGGGCGGTGGCCCGGCGGCTGGGTGGCTCGTGTGAGCCGTGGCGGTTGGCCGCGGTGATCAGCGGTGGCCGGCTGCTCGCCCCGACGGGTCCTGATCTTGGGTCGGACGCAGGAGTGGCGGGCAACACGAGTCGGCTCTGGGCGGGTGATCCGTGAGCCGGTGAGGTGATCTCCGATCGGTCCGTGCCGGGCGGGCCGCGAGGAGGAGGGACCGAATGTGAGCGCGGAACATGATCAGGAGGCGGCGCGACGGGCCCGGGCCCGGGAGGTGGGGCTGTTCCGCTACGGGCTCATCTCCGACGCGCTGGATCCGGCGTTGTCGACTAAGCAGCGGGGCCGGCTGGTCCGCGCGGTCGCCGCGCAGATCCATCCGGGACCGTTCTCCCCGGAGCCGGTGCGGGTGAGCCGGGCCAGTCTGGATCGCTGGATCCGGGCGTATCGGGCCGGTGGGTTCGCCGCGCTGGTCCCGGCCCCGCGTCGGCTGGCCGCCCAGACCCCGCCCGAGGTGCTCGAGCTCGCGGTCGGGCTCAAGCGGGAGACACCGGGGCGGACCGCCGCGCAGGTCGCGGTGGTGCTGGCCGCGCACGCCGGGTGGTCGCCCTCGCCGCGCACGCTGCAACGACATTTCGCCGAGCTCGGGCTCAACCGACCGCGCCCCGACGGCACGCTGCCGGCGGTGTTCGGCCGGTTCGAGGCCGAGCAACCGAACGCCCGCTGGGTCGGCGACGCGCTGCACGGCCCACACATCGGCGGCCGCAAGGCGATCCTGATCGCGTTCCTCGACGATCACTCCCGGGCGGTGATGGCGGCCCGCTGGGGACACGCGGAGAACGCGGTCGCGTTGCGAGAGACCCTGGGCGACGGCCTCGCCGCCCGCGGCTGCCCAGCCCAGACCTATGTGGACAACGGGTCGATGTTCATCGACGCCGGGCTACGCCGGGCATGCGCCGTGCTGGGGATCAAACTCACCCACTCCCAACCCGGCAAACCCGCAGGCAGAGGCAAGATCGAACGCTTCTTTCGCACTGTCCGTGACCAGTTCCTGGTCGAGATCACCGACAGCGGCGAGGGCGGCACCGCGGTAGACAACCTGGCCGAGCTGAACACGCTGTTCACCGCCTGGGTCGCGCAGGTCTATCACCCGCGGGTGCACTCGGAAACCCAGATGGCGCCGCTGGCCCGTTTCCTGGCCGCCGGGCCGCCCGCGCCGACCCCGGCCGATCTGCTGGCCGAGGCGTTCCGCTGGGGTGAGTGGCGCACCGTGACCAAGACCGCGACGGTGTCGCTGCACAGCAACATCTACGAGGTCGACCCGGCGCTGGCCGGGGCCCGGATCGAGCTGGTGTTCGACCCGTTCGACCTGACCGACATCACCGTGCACCACCACGGCCGGGCTGCCGGTCGGGCAGTGCCGCACCAGATCGGGCGCCATGTCCACCCCAAAGCCGCCGCCGACCCCGCACCCGCGCCGACCCCGACCGGGATCGACTACCTGCGACTGGTCGAAGGCCGCCACACCCGCTCGCTGGGCCAGCGGCTGCACTACGCGCAGCTCGCCGACCCCGCGCCGACCGACCCCGCGCAGCCGACCGACCCCGCGCAGCCGACCGACCCCGCGCAGCCGACCGACCCCGCGCCGCCGGCCGAGCTGCCCGTGGCGAGCCGGGCCGCGGACACCGGCATCGAGGATCCACCACCGCCGCCGCCGGACCGTGACGGGCTGACCTACCACATCGACCTTCTCACCCTCGCCGGCATCGGTCCCGCCGACGGACCCACGACACCTTCCCGGCGGCCCGGCCCCGACAGGTCCGACGGCGCCGCCCCCGATCCCGAGGAGACCCGGTGAGCCTGGACAAGCTCAGTTCGTACTTCGGTTTCACGGCCACTCCGTTCCGGCGGGACCTGGCCCCGGCGATGCTGCACCGCCACAGCGGACACGCCGAGGCCGTCGCCCGGATCCGCTGGTGCGTGGCCGAGACCGCGCTCGGGGTGATCACCGGGGAGGTCGGCGCCGGCAAGACCGTCGCCCTGCGCGCCGCGCTCGCCGAGCTCGACGCCTCCCGCCACACCGTCATCTACCTACCCAACCCCGCAGTCGGGGCCCGCGGCCTCTACGCCGCCCTGGTCACCGGGCTGGGCGGGATTCCCCGCTTCCACACCGCCGCGTTGATCGCCCAGACCATGGACCATCTCTCCGCGGAGAAACACGAACGCGGCCGCCACGTCGTCGTCGCCGTCGACGAAGCGCACCTGCTCTCCGCCGATCAGCTCGAGGAACTGCGGCTACTCACCAACAGCGAAATGGACTCCGTCGCCCCCTTCACCGGGCTCCTGCTAGGCCAGCCGACGCTGCGGCGGCGGATCAAGCTCGGCGCGTTCGCCGCGCTCGACCAGCGGATCGCACTGCGTTACGCGCTGCCCGGGATGACCGAACCCGAGACCCGCGACTACCTCACCCACCACCTGAAGCTGGCCGGACGCACCGACCAGCTGTTCTCCGACGACGCCGCCGCGCTGATCCACCAGACCGGCCGCGGGCTGCCCCGAGCGGTCAACAACCTGGCCCTGCAAGCCCTCGTCGCCGCCTACGCGGCGAACAAGACCATCGTCGATGAGTCCGCCGCCCGCGCCGCCGTCGCTGAAGTCACCGCCGAGTAACACGAGCCGATCCTGGCGACACGCTGCACAGCAGGTCGCCAGCCCGAACACGAAGGCCCCGCCCCGAACACCGGGCGGGGCCTTCAACCATCCAGCACACCCGCAGCCACCGTGACGCGGACATCCTCACCGGATGCGGCATACGTTCTCTGGGGGTCAGCCCTGCGGTGGAGGTTGAACTCTCCACGTTTGCGCAGCTC
>JAKDNL010000659.1 GCA_030451825.1 Pseudonocardia sp.
GGGCAAGGCGCGAGACCGGGATCAGACGCCGCCCGGTTCACCCGGAGCTGAAGGAGCTCACCTCTCGAAGGGCTCCTTTCCGCCGAAGGCCAGGGCTTCGTCGCGCAGACCCTTCAGAACCTCGAGGTTGCGCAACACAACATCGGGGTCGTACGTATCGGTCGCCTTCAGCCGGGACATCCGGTCGAGCACCTCCTCATCGCCGAGGCAGGTCAACCACGCCGCGATCTGCTCAGCTCTCGGGGAGCCCTCCAACTGGCCGACTGTGTCGACGAGATCGCCCCGGACCGATGCCGCACCGAGGCGCTGCCGGTGGCGATCCGCAGCCGAGATCGTCGAGGTCGTTGATGGCATGAGAGCAGGTCAGCAAACCGGACATGGTTGCTGGAAGGAGCGGACGGCAGGGCCCGTCGCTGTACTTTCGAGCTGTACTTGCGGAGTCCCAACCCAGACTCACAATGCTCGTCGGCCGCCACGCCAAACGGTCGGCGCAGCCGCGTTGGGCCGGCGAATCTCGCGCGCAATTGCCAAGGGAGCACGCGTCTCCGACCGCGGCCGCCTCCGCATCGAGGCCCACCAAACCTGGCGCAATGCCCACGCACCCCGAAGCACCGACTCGTGAGCGGATCGATCTGCGGACCCGGGCAGCTTCCGTGCGCGGCCGCGCCGACTGTAAGACAGTGGCTTACGATATTCCGGTGAAGTTGTGGTGGACCGACGACGACGCGGACTACATCCGCAGCCGGTCACGTCGCTACCGCGGCGCGAGGGACCTTGAGCCGGGTGGACCCAGGAGGTGATGGCCGATGAGCATCTCGTGGAGCTGTCTCCGTACCCGGCGTCGCGGGTCGGCGCGTCCGGGTTCATCGGCTGGTCGAGCTCGGCGGACCGGGTACTCGTAGTGATCGCTTACCGCGACTTGGACGGGGAGCTGCACGGCATGAATGCCTGGCCGGCGAGCGGACGAGACCTGGCCATCTACACCGAAGGCGGTCGCCGATGACGAAAAGGCTTGACGAACAGACTGCACGAGCCGTGCGGGCCGATGCCCGCAGGCTAGAGACCGCGGCAGAGACGACCGATCCGTACCCGGAAGATACGACGATTACCCGTCCGAACCAGCCCAGCCGGATGTTCAACCTCCGACTGACCGACGAGCAGTTCAGCGAACTGCAAGCCTTAGCCCGCGACCGCCACCTACCCATGTCCACCATGGCACGCTCATGGCTGCTCGAACGCCTCGACCAGGAACGCGACGCCAGCTGACGGCATCGCGATCGAATCGTGGCAGGTAGTAGGTGATCTCGTCGGGCGCGACCGACGGCGCCCGCACCACTGGGACCAGATCGGGAGCCAGCCTCCCTGCAGCCCTAAGGGCAGCAGGTAGTCATGCCGCACCGCTGTCCGCTGATGATCAGCTCACTATCGCCCAAGAGGCGCTGGGCGACGGCGCGGGCGACATCGAGGCCCGGTGACAGCACGCTCGCGCGCGAAGGACGACGACGTCACCTCGCGCCATCGGCCGAAGTCGACGTCCACGATCCTCCGTTCGTTCGAGGGCTCGGCAGCAATTTCGATCTGTCTTTACCGCGTTGTCGGTGCTGCGCGCCCTGGCCCGCCGGGTCCGCGCGCTGGAGACCGAACCTGCCGAACACGAGCACGCCGATTCGGGCGATCGTGCGCTCCTGGCGCCCGGACCTGCTCGCGTTGTCCGGGGTCGGACCGATCAACGCCGCCACCGTGCTGACGGCCTGGTCACACCCCGGACGATGCCGCAACGACGCCGCGTTCGCCATGCTCGCCGGCGCCGCCCCGATCCCCGCCTCGTCGGGCAAGATCGTGCGCTACCGGCTCAACCGCTCCGGCAACCGCCGACTCAACCGGGCCCTGCACAACATCGCCCTGTCCCGGCTGCGCTTCGATGGGCCCACCCGCGCCTACGCCGCCCGCCGCCGAGGCACCGGTAAGACCGACCGAGACATCAAACGCTGCCTCAAGCGCTACATCGCCCGACAGCTCTACCGACAGCTCGAGTCCCCACCCACAGCGGCTTGACAAACCATAGGAGCGTCCGATCGGATACCTGGCCGGGCCAGCAGCGGGTGCCACGGTGGGCAGATCATCGGCGAGGATCGTCCCACCTCGGGCAGCCCACACAGGTGGGTGATCGACCCGGCTCGGACGAGGCGACCGGCAGCGCAACGCCGGCGCGGGCAGCGCCCTGGTCGCGCAGCCGGGCGAACTCGCGGTCATCGAGTAGAGCGCCGTCGTCGCGGGCGAATCAGCCCAGGTCGCCCACCGACGGGCGCGGCTGCAGCGAGGAAGCGGCCCGCAGGAGGGCCGGCGGCACGACCGGGGATCCGTAGCTGAGCATGCTGCTCACGTTAGGCGCACCGCGGGCCCTGCCCACGGGCGAACCCGCGCTCGCAGGTCGAGGAACACGCCCTCAGCGAACAGGTTGGCCTGCGGTGGCCAGGTCGACCCAGCAGGCAGCCTCAGGCGCGCCGCCGTCGATGCGGCTCGCATTGATGCCGAGGGTTCACCGCCGAGCAGCCCGACACGATCGCCGGAAGCTGACCGAGCGGCCGTTCCCCGGGCTCGCTTGGGCTGGTATGCCGTACGTGTGACGATCGCCGCGCTCTACCGCTATCCGGTCAAGTCCATGCTCGGACAGTCCCTGACCCGCGCCGTGTTCGACGAGCGCGGCGTCGTGGGCGACCGAGCCTACGCCCTACTCGATGTCGAGTCCGGCATCGTGGCCAGCGCCAAGGTGCCAAAGCGCTGGGCGAAGCTGCTGGAGTTCTCGGCAGCGTTCACCGATGAGCCGGTGCGCGACGGGGCGGCCCCGCCGGTCGTGATCACCTTCCCGGACGGGTCCACCCACCGCAGCGACGACCCCGACATCGACCAGGCGCTCTCCGACGAGCTCGGCCGCGAGGTCCAGCTGATCACGACGCCGCCGGACGGCGCGGGCTTCGAGGAGCTGTGGGTCACACTCGACGGCCTGGACCGCTCCAGCCTTGGCCCCGAGGAGATCATCGAGGCCACCACCTCCCGGCAGGAGGACACCGGCGAGGCGATCAGCCGCTTCGACGTCGCCGCGTTCGCCCCGCCCGGCCGGTTCTACGACCTCGCCGCGCTGCACGTCGTCACCGAATCGACGCTGGACCGTCTGCGCGAGCTCGCGCCGGACAGCGACTTCGACGTGCGCCGCTACCGGCCCAACGTCGTCCTCGCCGACACCGAGCCGGGCTTCGTAGAGAACGACTGGCCGGGCCGGGAGATGGCCTTCGGTGACGACGTCCGGGTCTCGTTCACGTTCCAGACGATGCGGTGCGTGATGACGACGATGGCCCAGCCGGGCCTGCCCGGGGACCGCAACACCCTGCGCACGGTCGCGAAGAACAACCGCGTGGACATCACCAAGCCGGAGGTCGCGGGCAAATGGGCTTGCGCAGGCGTGTACGCCGACGTCAGCGCTGGCGGCGAGGTGGCGATCGGCGACACCCACGCCTAACCG
>JAKDNL010000660.1 GCA_030451825.1 Pseudonocardia sp.
CGGCTGGGTGAACCGGAGTCGACGAGGATCGTCCGAATCGCTGAACTGAGCCTAGCCGTGGATGATCGCGTTGTTAAGGCTCGCGGCGACCCACAGTTCCGGATTGCCTAGTCGGCCGACCATTCCGAATCTCACAATTGTGTCCGGACCTGCAGCTCAGGGGGCTTCCGGCGGGCTCTGCGCGGAACCGTCGGATCGAACCGGATACAGAATTGTGACCTTTCACTGCGATCGCCATTCGGTCGGGCCGCCTGGATGGCGCAGCGCGGTGGGCTGGTCGGCCCAGATGTCGCGATCACGGTGAGTGATCGCGGAGAGACTCAGGGTGGGCAGACGACGTCCTGGGACGGCGCGGTCCCTTCCGTCAGGGCCCGGTCGACGACCGCCGAGACGCACGGGGTGCCCGGGTAGGCGCCGGTACCCGAACCCTCCCAGCGCACCAGGCGCGCGTCGCCGAGAATCTCCGCCGTCCGCTCGGCACCGGCCGGGGGCGTGCGGGGATCTTTCGCCGTGCCCAGCACGAGCACCGGTGGCGCCTCCGGTCCGAGCGGCGCGAGGGTGGGCCCGCCACCGGTCGCGGGCCAGGGCGCGCAGGTGATCAGTTGCTGGGCCGCCGCGGCGCCGAAGAGCGGGTAGTCGCCGCGCCAGCGCTGCGCCAGCTCGGACACCTCCGGCGGCGTGAGCCGGGCCCGGCTTTCGTTGCACCGGGTGGCCAGGACGGCGTCGGCGCGGCCCTGCGGCCCGGCCACCGGGAGCAGCAGCGCCACCAGACCGGCCGGGTTGCCGGTGCCGGCCGAGGTCAGGGCCGCGGTCAGCGCCGGCCACAGCCGCGGCTGGGCGAGCGCGGTGCGCACGGCCAGCGTCGCGGCGCCCGCGGTCACCCGGTCGCCGTCCGGGGTGGGCAGCGGGCGGCTCGCGATCCGGGCGAGCAGTGCGGTCACCGTGGCCCGCGGGTCCGCGCCGAGCGGGCAGGCGGGCCCGGAACGGCAGGCGGTCGCGTAGGCGTCGAAAGCCGTCTCCGCGGCACGTGCCGCGGCCTCGGAGCGGGCCGGCTCGTCCAGGGACGGGTCGGCCGGGCCGTCGAGCAGCACCCGGCCCACCGACGCGGGGTGGGCGCCGGCCCAGAGCGCGACCGCGTCCGCGCCGTCGCCGACACCGATGACGCTGAGCCTGCTCACACCCAGGGCGACCCGGGCGACCTCGATGTCGTCCGCGGTCGCCGAGACACGGTAGCTGCTCACGGCGCCGGAGAGCAGCAGGTAACAGTCCTGCACGATGGCCCGCGAGCGTTCCAGCAGGCCGGCGAGCGCGGCCTCGTCGGTTCGTGCCGGGTTCGCGTCGATCAGGGCGGCGCGGGCGTCCGGCGGCGCGCAGCCGAGCAGGTTCGCCCCGCTGCCGCGCCGGTCCATGCCGATCAGCTGGTAGGTCTGGAGAACCCGGTCCGAGACCTGCCCGGCCAGCGCGGCGGCGTGCCGCGCGGACCCGTCCGTCCCGAGGTCACCGACCACCAGCAGCGGAGGGCGGTCCTCCGGCGCGCCCGGGACGGTGGCCCGGGTCAGGCCGAGACGGGTTGGCCCGAGGTCGGGCTGGGCCACGTCGATCGGGACCGGGAGCTGACCGCAGCCGATGCTCAGCGTCCGCCCGGCCCGCGGCGGCGTGCCCAGCGCGGTCAGACCGGCCATCGTGTCCGCCGTGCAGTCGGTGAACGACAGCGTCGACGACGCCGGTTCCGGGACCGGCAGGGCGTTCGGGTCCGCAGGCGGATCGGGCGCGGGCGGCGGAGCGGGGGCGGAGAGCCCGTCGCCGCGCACTGCTACCGGCGGCCGCTCGGACGGTCCGACGCTGCACCCGGCGAGCACGGCCGACGCGGCCAGGACCGCGATCACGGGCGGCATCCCGGCCCGCCGCAGTCCTCGGGCCACGCCAGAAGTCCCTTCGTCGCCGCCCGCCGGTACCGCGGGACGAGGGGACAGTCTCCCACGGCAGCGAGTGAGGACCCGGTGAGCCGGTCGGAGGGGAGGGTGTCTAGCGGGCCGACCAGCCGCCGTCCTGGGTGAGCGAGCTGCCGGTGATCGAGGCCGAGGCCGGGCCGTAGAGCAGCGCGGCGAACTCGGCCACCTCGTCCGGCTCGATCAGACGCTTCACCGCGACCGGGGTCAGCATGATCTTCTCGATCACCTCGTCCTCGCCGATACCGTGGGTGCGGGCCTGGTCGGTGATCTGAGCCTCCACCAGCGGCGTGCGGACGTAGGCCGGGTTGATGCAGTTGCTGGTGACGCCGTGTGCGGCGCCCTCCAGCGCGGTCACCTTCGACAGCCCCTCCAGCCCGTGCTTGGCGCTGACGTAGGCGGACTTGAACGGGCTGGCGCGCAACCCGTGCGCGCTGGAGATGTTGATGACGCGACCCCAGCCGCCGTCGTACATGTGCGGCAACGTGCGCCGGATCAGCCGGAACGGCGCCTCGAGCATGATCCGCAGGATCTGGGAGAAGATCTCCGGGTCGAAGTCCGGCAGAGCGCTCACGTGCTGGCGGCCGGCGTTGTTGACCAGGACGTCGACGTCGGCGGGCAGCGCGTCGACGGCAGCGAGGTCGGACAGGTCGCACTGCACGGGGGAGACGCCGGGGTGATCCTCGGCGAGGGCATGGACGCGGTCGAGGTCGATGTCCACGGCATGCACCGTGGCGCCGTCGGCGGCCAGCCGGCGGGCGACCGCCGCGCCGATGCCGCTGCCCGCGCCGGTGACCAGCGCCGTGCGTCCTGCCAGGGGTCCGGATGCCCGATCGCTCATGCCCGCGACGCTACGCGGCCCCCGGCGGTGATCGGACCATGACGCGGGTCGCAGTGGACGCTGCGCGCCACCGGAGGCTGCGCGCCCACCGCGGAGCGTGCGCACCGCAGGTGGTGGCTCAGTGCACCCGGGAGGTGTTCCCGGAGGAGTCCAGCTCCAGGCGGACCGCGACCGGCAGCGCGGCCAGGCCCAGCGAGTCGCGGACCTCCGTGAGCACCTCGGAGTCGAGGCGCCGGCAGATCTCCGCCACGTCGGCGTCGTCGGTGACCCAGACCGTGGCCCGCACGGCCGGGGCCGAGGAGGAGCCGACCATCCGGGCGCGGGCGCGTCCCACGCCGGGCAGCGCGGCCGCCCCGTCCGCGACGGCGTTCGCCGCGGCCGCGGAGCTGACCCGGATGTCGGTGCCCGGGCCGCCGTCGATGACCAGGTCCGGCTTGCGCTCCGGGCGCAGCGCCCGGGCCGTCCAGATCAGGCCGAACACCACGATCAGCACGCCGACGACGATCGCGACGATCCGGGCGATCAGCAGATGGGAGTTGAGCACCCCGAGCACGATCGGGTCCAGGATCGGACGCTCCGGACGGTTCTGCCCGAACACGCCGAGGATCAGCAGGATCGTCAGCACGCCGGCGGCCAGCAGGATCAGGCCGAGCAGGGTGAGGGCCCAGCGGCTGCCGCCCGCGGAACGGGCGACCGCCCGCCGGGCGGCTTTGCCCGCCATGC
>JAKDNL010000661.1 GCA_030451825.1 Pseudonocardia sp.
GAGACCTCCAGGTGAGCGAGGGGACCCTTCGGGACGTCGCGATGCCCCGGACGAATCGGTTAGCGTTGCTCATCGTGAGTATCGCAACCGACCCCGCGGCAACTGCCGGACCGACCGCGTTCCGGGTCGCGGCCGGCGCGGTCGCGGTGACGACGGTGTCGGTGCTGCCGGTGTTCCTGACCGGCGCGCTGTCGGTGCAACTCACCTCCGAGCTGGGGTTCGACCCGTCCGGGTTGGGCCTGGTGGTGGCGCTCTATTTCGGCGTCAGCGCCCTGTGCGCGCTGCCGGTCGGGATGCTCGTCGAGCGCGTCGGGTCGCGGGTGACGAGCCGGATCGCGGTCGTCGGCGCCGCGGTGCTGATGGCCGGGCTGGCGCTCGGGGCACGCAGCTTCACCTCGCTCGTGATCATGCTGCTGTGCAGTTCCTGGTGCAACGTCATGGGGCAGCTGTCGTCGAACCTGACGCTGGCCCGCTCGGTGCCCGAGCACCGGATGGGCCTGTCGTTCGGGGTGAAGCAGGCCGCGATCCCGACCGCGACGCTGCTCGCCGGTGTCGCCGTCCCGGGCATCGCGCTGACGATCGGGTGGCGATGGGCCTACGCGATCGGCGCGGTGCTGGCGCTGGCCGCGTGGACGTTGACGCCGAAGGCGAACGCCGGGCCACCGGCGTCGAAACCGGTCAAGGGGCAGCGTGCGACGGCTGCCCTCGGCGTGATCGGCGCCGCCTCCGGGCTGGCCGCCGGCACCGCGACGGCGCTCGGCATCTTCCTCGTCGCCTCGGCCGTGGACCGGGGCGTCGCCCCGGGCCTGGCCGGGCTCGTGCTCACCATGGGCAGCGTCGTCGGGCTGAGTATGCGCATGCTGCACGGGTGGCTGGCGGATAGGCGCGACGGACGCCACATCGCGTTCGTGGCCGGGAGCCTGGCGCTCGGCGCAGCCGGATTCGGGCTGCTCGCCGTACCCGGCACTCCCGCGCTGATCACCGGCACGATCATGGCCTTCGGACTGGGCTGGGCCTGGCCGGGACTGCTGCAGTTCGCGGTGGTGCGGCTCAACCCGTCGGCGCCGGCCGCGGCGACGTCGATCGTGCAGGTCGGCGTGTACACGGGCGGGTTCGCCGGGCCGATCGTGTTCGGCACGCTCGCCGCGCACGTCTCGTTCCCGACGGCGTGGACGGTCTCGGCCGTGGTCATGCTGGTCTCCGCGGCGCTGATGGTGCTCGGACGCCAGATGCTGCTCACACACGCCGCTCGGACGCGCTGAGCCCGGGCATCGAGGACAACCCGGTCGAAACTGTCGGGGGCCTCGGGCACAGTGGTCACCGCTCCGAGAAGGGGCGGCGACTCGAGGGAGAACCACGATGGCGGATGCGATCCGCGCCACCGGCCTGGTCAAGCGCTACGGGGCGGTGAAGGCACTCGACGGGGTCGACGTGTCGGTCCGCGAGGGCACCGTGCTGGGCCTTCTCGGCCCCAACGGCGCGGGCAAGACGACGGTGGTGCGCGTGCTGACCACGCTGCTGCGGCCCGACGCCGGGCAGGCCGAGGTCGCCGGGGTGGACGTGCTGGCGAACCCGCGCGCCGTCCGCAGCCGGATCGGGCTGTCCGGTCAGTACGCGGCCGTCGACGAGTACCTCACCGGCTACGAGAACCTGGAGATGATCGGGCGGCTCTACCACCTGGGCCGCCGGCACAGCCGCGACCGCGCGCGCGAACTGCTCGAACAGTTCGACCTGGCCGACGCCGGGGACCGGCCGACCCGGACCTACTCCGGCGGCATGCGCCGCCGGCTCGACCTGGCTGGCGCGCTGGTCGCGGATCCGCCGGTACTGCTGCTCGACGAACCGACCACCGGTCTCGACCCGCGCAGCCGCACCGACCTGTGGGACGTGATCCGTCGCCTCGTCGCCCGCGGGACGACGGTGCTGCTCACCACCCAGTATCTGGAGGAGGCGGACGCGCTGGCCGACGAGATCGTGGTCATCGACCACGGCAAGGTGATCGCCCGCGGCACCGCCGACGAGCTCAAGGCCCAGGTCGGCGGCGAGCGTCTGGAGGTCACCGTCTCGGACCCGGACGCGCTGGCGCCGGTGGCGGAGCTGATGGGCCCGCTCGGGGTCGGCCCGCCGGTGCTCGACGAGCATCGACGATCGATGACGATGCCGGTCTCCGGTGGCGTCGACGTGCTGCGCGACGCGCTGGACCATCTGCGCGCCGGCGGGATCAAGGTCGACGACGCCGGCCTGCGTCGCCCCACGCTCGACGACGTGTTCCTCACCCTGACCGGGCGGCCCACCGGGGAGCCCGACTCCGATACGGACCTCCCGACGACGGCGGTGCGCTCATGAGCGTCCTGGACATGGCCTCCGACGCGGGGGTCGTCGCCAAGCGGAACCTGATCAAGATCAAGCGGGTGCCCGACCTGCTGGTCTTCACGACGCTCTCGCCGATCATGTTCGTGCTGCTGTTCGCGTTCGTGTTCGGCGGGGCGATCGACCCGAGCGGCGGCGGCGCGGGCTACCGGGAGTTCCTGATCGCCGGGATCTTCGCCCAGACCGTCGTGTTCGGGGCGACGAACACCGGAGCCGGGCTCGCCGAGGACGTGAAGAAGGGCATCATCGACCGCTTCCGGTCGCTGCCGATGTCATCGTCGGCCGTGCTGACCGGGCGCACCCTGTCCGACGTCATGAACAACGTGATCGTGCTGGTCGTGATGTCGGTGACCGGCCTGCTCGTCGGGTGGCGGATCAACACCTCGCCGCTCGAGGCCCTGTGGGGGTTCGTCCTGCTGCTGGTGTTCGCCTACGCCATCTCCTGGATCATGGCCTGGATCGGGCTGCTGATCCCCAGCCCCGAGGTGATCAACAATGCGTCGTTCATCATCATCTTCCCGCTGACGTTCGTGGCCAACACGTTCGTCCCGCTCGGCACACTGCCCGGTCCGCTCCGGGTCTTCGCGGAGTGGAACCCCGTCTCCGCGGTCACCCAGGCGGCCCGGGAGCTGTTCGGCAACCCCGACCCGAACCCGAACGCGATCGCGTCGGAGGCCTGGTCGCTGCAGCACCCGCAGCTCTACACGCTGATCTGGGCGGCCGCGGTGATCGCCGTGTTCGCGCCGCTCGCGACCGCCCAGTATCGGCGCGCGGCCAGCCGCTGATCCCGGATCCATCGGTACTCTCGACGGATGACACGGTCGGCGGCCGAGCCGGTGACGTCGACGCGTGTCGCGCCGCCGGTGCTGCCGTCCCGCTACGTGGCCCGCGATCAGCTGCTCGGGCCACTGCGCGCCGCAGTCGAGGATCCGCGCGTCGCCCTGGTGCTGGTCAGTGCTCCGGCCGGCGCGGGCAAGACAACCCTGCTGGCGGCACTTGCCCACGAACTCGGGCACGGGCTGAACCGCCAGGTCGCGTGGCTGCAGGTCGAGGATGTCGACCGTGATCCGTCCCGGTTCTGGGCCGGTGTCGCCTCGGCCGTCGAACGCGTGCGGCCCGGTGCCG
>JAKDNL010000662.1 GCA_030451825.1 Pseudonocardia sp.
AGGACGTCTGGGAGCAGGGCCAGACGTTCCACGCCCCGAACCCGGGCGAGCCCGGATCGGAGCGGCCGAAGGTCTACCTGATGGACATGTTCCCGTACCCGTCCGGGTCCGGGCTGCACGTCGGGCACCCACTGGGCTTCATCGGCACCGACGTGCTGGGCCGTTACCTGCGGATGACCGGGCACAACGTGCTGCACCCGATGGGCTTCGACGCGTTCGGCCTGCCGGCCGAGCAGTACGCGGTGCAGACCGGCACGCACCCGCGCGCGACGACCGAGGCGAACATCGCCCGCTATCGCGCGCAGCTGCGCCAGCTGGGTCTGGCGCACGACCCGCGCCGTTCCCTCGCGACGACCGACATCGAGTTCTACCGGTGGACCCAGTGGATCTTCCGGGAGATCTTCGAGGCCTGGTACGACACCGACGCCGGCCGTGCCCGCCCGATCACCGAGCTGCGCGCCGAGTTCGAGGCCGGCACCCGCGCCACCCCGGACGGCCGTGCCTGGTCGTCGCTGGACGAGCCGGAACGTCGCGAGGTGATCGACGACCACCGCCTGGCCTACATCTCCGAGGCGCCGGTGAACTGGTGTCCCGGGCTGGGCACCGTGCTGGCCAACGAGGAGGTCACCGCGGAGGGCCGCAGCGAGCGCGGCAACTATCCGGTGTTCCGGCGCAGCCTGAAGCAGTGGAAGATGCGGATCACCGCCTACGCCGACCGGCTGGCCGACGACCTGGACCGGGTCGACTGGCCCGAGTCGGTCAAGGCGATGCAGCGGAACTGGATCGGTCGTTCCGAGGGCGCGCAGGTCCGATTCCCGGTCGGGAGCGGTGTCGGTGCAGCGAGCGCCGGTGCCGACATCGAGGTGTTCACCACCCGCCCGGACACGCTGTTCGGCGCCACCTACATGGTGCTGGCACCGGAGCACGCCCTGGTCGAGGACATCGCCCCGGCGGCGTGGCCGGAGGGCGTCGACGAGCGCTGGACCGGTGGCGCGGCCACCCCGTCCGAGGCGGTCACGGCCTACCGGAGGGCGGCTGGTCGCAAGTCCGAGCTGGACCGCCAGGAGAACAAGGACAAGACCGGTGTGTTCACCGGCGCGTACGCCACGAACCCGGTGAACGGCGAGGAGATCCCGGTCTTCGTCGCCGACTACGTGCTGATGGGCTACGGCACCGGCGCGATCATGGCCGTACCGGGACAGGACCAGCGTGACTGGGACTTCGCGTCCGCGTTCGGCCTGCCGATCGTGCGCACGGTGGCGCCAACCGACGGGTTCACCGGCGAGGCGTTCACCGGCGACGGTCCGGCGATCAACTCGGCGAACGACGAGGTCAGCCTGAACGGGATGGGTGTCACCGAGGCCAAGCGCGCGATCATCGACTGGCTGACCGCGCGCGGGGCCGGGGACGCCGTCGTGCAGTACAAGCTGCGGGACTGGCTGTTCTCCCGGCAGCGCTACTGGGGCGAGCCGTTCCCGATCGTGTGGGACGAGTGCGGTCCGATCGCGGTGCCCGAGGACCAGCTGCCGGTCGTGCTGCCCGACGTCGACGACTACGCGCCGCGGGCCTACGACCCGGCGGACGCGAACACCGAGCCGGAGCCGCCGCTGGGCCGCGCGACCGACTGGGTGAGCGTCGAGCTGGACCTGGGCGCTGCTGGTGGAGACAGGGGCCCCAAGACCTACCGCCGCGAGACGAACACGATGCCGCAGTGGGCCGGCTCGTGCTGGTACTACCTGCGCTACCTGGACCCGGACAACTCCGAACGGTTCGTGTCCGCGGAGGCCGAGCGGTACTGGATCGGCAAGGACCTGACCCGCTCCGCGCAGGACCCGGGCGGCGTCGACCTGTACGTCGGCGGTGTCGAGCACGCCGTGCTGCACCTGCTGTACTCGCGGTTCTGGCACAAGATCCTGTTCGACCTGGGACACGTGAGCAGCGAGGAGCCGTTCCACAAGCTGTTCAACCAGGGCTACATCCAGGCCTACGCCTATACCGACGCCCGCGGGCTGTACGTCCCCGCGGAAGAGGTGGTGGAAGGCGCGGGGTCGTCGGACGACCCCGCCGCGGCGAGTGGTTTCACGTGGAACGGTGAACCCGTCACCCGGGAGTACGGGAAGATGGGCAAGTCGCTGAAGAACGTGGTCACCCCGGACG
Source organism: Pseudonocardia sp. (assembly GCA_030451825.1). Classification (GTDB taxonomy): domain Bacteria; phylum Actinomycetota; class Actinomycetes; order Mycobacteriales; family Pseudonocardiaceae; genus Pseudonocardia. Next base: position 2,158 of record JAKDNL010000662.1, read on the forward strand.
AGATGTGCGATCGCTACGGCGCGGACACGTTCCGGCTCTACGAGATGTACACCGGTCCGATGGAGGCCTCCCGGCCCTGGTCGACGCGCGACGCCGTCGGCCCGCAGCGGTTCCTGCAGCGGGTCTGGCGCAACCTGGTCGACGAGCAGACCGGCGAGCTGCGGGTCACCGACGCGCAGCCGGACGAGGACACGCTGCGCGCGCTGCACAAGGCGATCTCCGGGGTGCACCAGGACCTGCCGGCGCTGCACTACAACACCGCGGCCGCGAAGCTGATCGAGCTGAACAACCACCTGACGAAGAGCGGCGGGCAGGTCTCGCGCTCGGTGGCCGAGTCGCTGGTGCTGATGCTGGCGCCGCTGGCCCCGCACATCACCGAGGAGCTGTGGCAGAAGCTGGGCCACGACGAGACGCTGGCCTACGCGCCGTTCCCGGTGGCCGACGAGCGCTACCTGGTGGCCGAGACCGTCGAGTACCCGATCCAGGTCAACGGCAAGGTGCGCTCCCGGATCACGGTCGCGGCCGACGCGGGCCAGGACGAGGTGAAGGCCGCCGCGCTGGCCGACGAGAAGATCGTCGCGGCGCTGCAGGGCGCGGAGCCGCGCAAGGTCATCGTCGTGCCGGGCCGCCTGGTCAACGTCGTCAAGTAGGGCAGTCCGGGAACGCCCGACCGCTCCCGCCCGTTATCAGGGCGGGAGCGTGATGCGAGATGGCCGGAACCCTGCTGACCCTGATCGTGCTGGTGGCCGTCGTCGCCGGCGTCGTCTGGTTGATCCGCCGGCACAGCGCGGAGAAGGCGAACGAGCTCGAGGACGCCAAGTCCGAGGCGCGGCGCTGGGTGGAGCGTCTGGGCGGCCAGGTCTACGCCCTGACCGGCACCGACGACGCGTCGAGGCAGGCACTGGCCGACGCGTCCGAGCGGTTCACCGCCGCCGGCTCGCAGATGGAGCAGGCCCGCACCACCGCGCAGACCCGTCAGGTCACCGAGACCGCCTACGAAGGCCTCTACTACGTGCGTGCCGCGCGGACCGCGATGGGCATGGATCCCGGTCCGGAGCTGCCGCCGCTGCCCGGCCAGGCCCGCGCGGGTGCGGTCACGGAGAACCGCGAGGTCGAGGTCGAGGGCCGGTCCTACGGCGCCTCACCGGAGCCCTCGGACCGGAACAACCACTACTACCCCGGCGGGACCGTGGCCGGACGTCCGGTGCCGCGCGGCTGGTACTCCGAGCCCTGGTGGAAGCCGGCGCTGGTGGCCGGGGCCTGGGGCGTCGGGTCGGCGTTGCTGTTCACGTCGCTGTTCAGCGGCATGTCCGGCGCGGCCTACGCCGACGGGTTCT
>JAKDNL010000663.1 GCA_030451825.1 Pseudonocardia sp.
ATGATCGCCCGCTACAAGATTCAGGACGGCGACAAGCTGCCGACCCGCGGCGCCGTGGCCGCCCCGCTGCTGGTGGCGGTCGGGCTGGGGAAGGCCGCCGAGACCGACGGCGACGTGGTCCGGCGCGCGGCCGGATCCGCGGCCCGGGCCCTGGCCGGCAGCGCGCACGTCGTCAGCACGCTCGGTGCCGTCGATGCCGAGGCCGCGGTGCAGGGCGCCGTGCTCGGCGGCTACGTGTTCGACGAGTACCGGTCGAAGGCCGACGCCGACGCCGCGCCCGCCGCGCTGCTCGAGGTGAGCGGCACCGACGACGCGACCGTGCGCCGCGCCGGGCTCGTCGCCGACGCCGTCCGCACGGCGCGGGACCTGGTCAACACGCCGCCGTCCGCGCTCTACCCGGAGACGTTCGCGGCGCGCGCCGCCGCGCTCGGCGAGGGCGCCGGGCTGGACGTCGAGGTGCTCGACGACACGGAGCTGCGCGAGGGCGGCTTCGGCGGGATCACCGGCGTCGGGCAGGGCTCGTCGCGCGGGCCGCGGCTGGTCCGGCTGAGGTGGTCCGGCGGTGCCTCGCCGCGCGCGCACGTCGCGCTCGTCGGCAAGGGCATCACGTTCGACACCGGCGGGATCTCGATCAAGCCGGCGGCGAACATGGACCACATGACCTCGGACATGGGCGGTGCCGCGGCGGTGATCGCGGCGACCGTGCTGGCCGCGCGTCTGGAGCTGCCGGTGGCGGTGACCGCGACCGTGCCGATGGCCGAGAACATGCCATCGGATACCGCCTACCGGCCCGGCGACGTGCTCACCATGTACGGTGGGAAGACCGTCGAGGTGCTCAACACCGACGCCGAGGGGCGCCTCGTGCTGGGCGACGCGATCGTCCGCGCCGGCGAGGACTCCCCCGACTACCTGATCGAGACCTCCACCCTGACCGGCGCCCAGGAGGTCGCGCTCGGCATGCGCACGGCCGGGATCATGGGCGCCGACGAGTTCCGGGACCGGGTCACCACGCACGCGATCGCCACCGGCGAGGACGGCTGGGCGATGCCGCTGCCCGAGCACCTGCGCGCCGACCTGGACTCGCGCGTCGCCGACATCGCCAACGTCACCGGGCAGCGCTTCGGCGGGATGCTCGTGGCCGGGATCTTCCTGCGCGAGTTCGTGCCGTCCGGCCTGCCGTGGGCGCACCTCGACGTCGCCGGCCCCGCCTACAACCCGGGCAGCGCCCGCGGCTACACCACCAAGGGCGGCACCGGCATCCCGGTCCGCACGATCCACGCGGTCCTGGAGGACATAGCCACCCACGGCTGAGCTCAGCGGGACTGCAGGGCGTCCAGCGCCACCGCCATCGACGCGGCCAGGCGGAAGTCCAGGCGCGGGTCCGGGACCGTGACGTCGTAGCGGTCCCGGACCGACTTGCGCCGCTCGCTGGTCAGCACCGGCGCGCCGGTGGCGTCGTCGACGAAGTCGAAGTGGAACACGAACGGCACCCAGATGTCGCCGAGGTAGGGGATGAAGTCCCAGACCCGGCGCAGGATCGCGATCAGCGGGCGGCGTTCCTGCCCGGTGGCCTCCAGGCCGGGCCCGGACAGGTGCCAGGTCGAGCGCATCAGGCTGGCGCCGAACTCCTTGCGGAACGTCCCCAGCGGCTGCCCGTTCTCGTCGTACACATCGTGCTCGGCTCGGACGTCGAGGCGCTGGCGGGCGCGGAAGGAGAACACCCGGCGGGTGCGGGAGTCGTCGGTGTAGAACTCCACCTCCTCCTTGAGCTTCATCCGCTTCTGCTGGGCGAAGGCGAGCAGCTGCCCCTCGCCGCCGTCGGGTGTCGCCGCGTAGATCTCGTAGCGGTTGACCATCAGGGTGATCCGCTGGCGGACGAAGAACCGCGGAACCGTCATCGGGGCCGTCATGGCGCGGGAGTCTGTCAGCGCCGATGGCGCCGGTCACTCCAGGTCGGCGAACAGCACGTCGACGTCGAGGGTGAAGCCGGGCAGCAACGGGCTGGTCAGCTCGCCCGATCCGATGTCCACGGCCGCGTCGAACCCGGTGTCGGTCGCGTCGCGCCGGAGCACCAGCACACTCGACGCGGGCGGGTCCACCAGCCACAGCTCGGTGGTGCCGGCCGCCTCGTACCGGCGCAGCTTCGGGCCGACGTCGAGGGCCCAGGTGCCGGGCGATCGGACCTCGACCGCCAGATCGGGCGGTCCGGAGTGCCGGGTCCCGCGCGGGGGTGTGGCGGCCCACCAGACGTCGGGCTTGTAGACGTGGCCGTCGGAGAGGACCCAGTTACCTCCGACGCCGGCTCGGCCGCGCCCGGAGGCGCCGTCCGCCCAGATGCTCAGCGCGAGGCACAGTCGGCGTACCACCTCCTGATGCAGGAATGCCGGATCGTTCATGTGGACCACCCCGTCGACCAGTTCCGAGCCGATCGGGAAGTCGCGCGACAGGAACTCCTCGCTGCTGATCCGAGGTGCCGTCGCGGGGACCGTCATGGCTGTCATCGTCCCACCGTGACACCGACCACCGACAGTCTTGGTGGATCCCGAGCCCGACCCGGTGGCTACCGATCAGTAACCACGCGCGGCATACTGCGCGCCATGATCGGTCGCAGCGCACACGCCGTCCCGCAGCACGCCCCCCGTTCCGCCGTGGTCACCGGTGCCGCACGGGGGATCGGTGAGGCGATCGCCACCGAACTCGTCGCGCGCGGGTACCGGGTGCTGGTCACCGACCTCGATGCCGCGGCCGCGCAGGCCACCGCGGACCGCATCGGTGCCGCCGGTGGGTGCGCCTACGACGTCACCGACCCCGCGGCCGCCTACGACGTCGCGACGCAGGCCCGCGACCTGGCCCCGCTGGGCGCGTGGGTGAGCAACGCCGGCGTCGGGTTCGACGGCGCCGTCACCGAGCTGAGCGAGGCGCACGCCCGCGCCCTGGTCGAGGTGAACACGATGGGCCCGATCTGGGGCTCCCGCGCCGCCGTCGCCGCGTTCCGCGAGCAGGCAGAGGCCGGGACCGCGCGCGGCGGCGAGATCGGGGCGACCGTGTCGCTGTCCGCGCTCGGCCCGGTGCCGGGCCTTTCGGTCTACGCAGCCTCGAAGGCGGGTGCGCTGTCGATGGCCTCCGGGCTGGCCTCGGAGGTCCGCGGGGAGGGGATCCGGGTGCACGCGATCTGCCCGGACGGCGTCAACACCGACCTGCTGCGCTCGATGAAGCCCGGCGGGCAGGGCCAGGCGCTGGTCCGATCGGGGACGCTCGTCACGCCCGAGCAGGTCGCGCAGGGTCTGGTCGGGATGTTCGGCACCGGCCGCGTCTACCGCACGATCCCGGGCTGGCGCGGCGCGATCATGCGGCTCACCGCGCTGGCACCCGGCCCGGCACTGCGCCTGGAGCCGGCGATGCGGGCGTTCGGCGCTCGCAAGGCGCGCTCGCTGCGCTGACGCGCTCACCGGGCCGACGCGCTCACCGGGCCGACGCGCTCACCGGGCCGACG
>JAKDNL010000664.1 GCA_030451825.1 Pseudonocardia sp.
CCACGCCGTCAGCGCCCGCCCCGCCCTCCCCGTCGGCCGAGCGCAGCACGTTCAGCAACGCACGCAGGTCGCGCAGGGTGTTCCCGCTCGCCTCCCGGATCCGCTCCAGCGCGTCCCGGGCGGCGGTGTTGCCCGGCTCGACCGCCTCCGCGGCGACGCCGGCCTGCAGCGAGATCACCGCCATCGTGTGGCCGACGGTGTCGTGCAGGTCGCGCGAGATCCGCTGGCGCTCGTTCTGCATCCGCAGCTCGGAGTCGGCCGCGGCCGCGGCCGCCTGCACCGTCAGCCGGGTGAGCTCGGCCTGGGCGACGGCCGTGACGCAGCGGGCCCGCATGCTGTAGCCCAGCGCGATCGCCGCGCAGAGCCGAGCAGCGCGTCCACCACCCAGGGCGACGGGTGATCCCGCGGCGCTCCGGTCCGACCCACACCGGGAGCCTAAGGGCAGCGCCGCGCGCCGGGCATCCGTCGCGGAGCGATCGCCGGGGTCGCTCACCGACGTAGCCGGGCCCGGTCCGATCGCGGCGTGGGTCGAGAGCCGGAGCCGATGTGGCCGCCCGGCGGCGTTCCTAGCTGGTCCTGTCGCCGTTCCTGACCGGAGAGCTGCAGGGACCGCTGGCGATGCCGTTGGCGATCGTGCCGGTGCTGCTGGTCAACGCGCTCTGGGGGCTGATCACCGGGGCGCTCGCCGCGGTGGTGCAGCGGACCCGGACCTGAGCGGAGCTTGCGGAGCGCATATCTGAGCTGAGCCGCGGTATCCGGCTCAGCGCCCTCGCCGGGCGCCCAGCTCGGCGTGGCGCGGGTCGTGCCGGGGCAGCGCGCGCAGCAGCCGCGACACCAGCTCCACGTCCGCCGACCCCTGCTCGGAGTCGGCCAGCGCCCACATCGCCGCCACGTCACCGCGGCGCAGCACCGCGGCGCGGACGGCGGCCGCCAGCTCCTCGCGCTCCGCCCGCACGGCGGGCGCCTCGGAGGCGGGCAGCAGCGGACCGTGCGCGGCCGCCTCGGCGGCGTCGCGGACCCGACCGGCCCGCAGCGCCTCCCGTACGTCGAGGAAGTCGGCGTCCACCGCGGCGTGCAACCGGTACGGCTGGGTGCGGATGGCCCCCTCGTCCAGGTGGCAGCGCAGGCGGTGCATCTCGGCGCGGACGGTCACCGGGTTGCCGGCGTCGCCGTAGAGCCCGGTGGCCAGCTGGTCGGCGGTGAGCCCCTCGGGGTGCAGGGCGAGCAGGGTGAGCAGCTCCGCGTGGCGCAGGCTCAGCGGCACCGCGCGGCCGTCGAGCCAAACGACGGGCCGCTGCGCGCCGAGGAACGGCATCGACAGCGAGCCCCAGCGACGGCCGCCGGGGCGCAGCACCCGCAGCAGGTACCCCTCGGCCAGCGGCTCCAGGACTGCGTCGGTGTCCTCGCCGAGCACCACCCGGTCGCCCTCGTGCGGCAGCACCACCCGGTCGCCCTCGTGCGGGAGCACCTTGTTGCTGATCCAGCCCAGAGGCTGCGCGGCGAGCACCCGCCCGCGGGGCGAGAGCAGCGCGCCAGGGGCGCCGCCGAGGCCGGCCAGGTGCGGCAGGTTGCGGGCCCGGAGCACCTCGTCACGCAGCGCCATCCGGCTGGTCAGGTGGTTCTCGGCGAGCCGGGCCGCGGCCACGACCAGCGACATCGTCGTCGGGTGGAACGTGTCCAGCGGCCCGGTGACGTCCACCGCCCCGATCGTCTCGCCGGTGTCCGGATCGTGGATCGGGGCCGCGGCGCAGGTCCACTGGTGGTAGGCGCGCACGAGGTGCTCGGAGGAGTGGATCTGGACGGGGGTGTCCGCGGCCAGCGCGGTGCCCATCGCGTTCGTGCCGACCGACTCCTCGCTCCAGCGGGTGCCCTCCACCAGCTCGACGCGCTCGGCGCGGCGCAGCACGTCACGCTCGCCCTCGCGCCACAGGATGTGGCCCTGGGCGTCGGTCACGATCATCATGTGGTGGGCCTGGTCGGCGATGGCCACGAGGGTGTCGCGCAGCAGCGGCAGCACCGGCGACAGCGGGTGCCCTGCGCGCAGGTCGCCTACCTCGCGGCGTTCGTAGGCGTGCCACGGCCGGGCGCGTTCCGGGTCGACGTGCGCGGCCAGCGAACGCTGCCAGGACTCCGAGACGACAGCACGCGGCGGGTCGGCGCCCCGCCTGCGGTCTGCACCCTGAGCCACATCGCTCCCGTGTCGACGGCGGGTCGTCCGGCCGGTGCGGGCCCAGGGGCCCAGCACACGGTCCCCGTCCCCGTCCAGCACGGATCCTCCTCCAGATCGTGAGCTGAGGCAATCCTGACCCTGGTCCGCTGCTGCGGACCTACCCCTCCGGAGAGGCTTCGCATCTGCGTGCAACGCCGTTGCAACCCCGGCGTTCCTAGTGTCGGGCGTCACGTGCAAGCACTGACGTCCATCCCGACCAATGGAGGACCCGAAGATGGCCAAGTACGCGGCTCCCGGACAGCCGGACAGCGTTGTCACGTTCAAGCCCCGCTACGACCACTACATCGGTGGCGAGTACGTGGCGCCGGTCAAGGGCCAGTACTTCGAGAACCCGACGCCGATCACCGGTGAGGTCTTCACCGAGGTAGCCCGCGGTACCGCCGAGGACGTGGAGAAGGCGCTCGACGCGGCGTGGGCCGCTGCTCCGGCCTGGGGCAAGACCTCGGTCACCGAGCGCGCCAACATCCTCAACAAGATGGCCGACCGGATCGAGGCGAACCTCGAGAAGGTCGCCATCGCGGAGAGCTGGGAGAACGGCAAGGCCTGCCGGGAGACCCTCGTCGCGGACATCCCGCTGGCGATCGACCACCTGCGCTACTTCGCCGGTGCGATCCGCGCCCAGGAGGGCAGCGTCTCGCAGATCGACGACGACACGGTCGCCTACCACTTCCACGAGCCGCTCGGCGTCGTCGGCCAGATCATCCCGTGGAACTTCCCGATCCTGATGGCGATCTGGAAGCTGGCCCCGGCGCTGGCCGCGGGCAACTGTGTCGTCCTCAAGCCGGCCGAGCAGACCCCGGTCTCGATCCACATCCTGATGGACGTCGTCGGCGACCTGCTGCCCCCGGGCGTGCTGAACATCGTCAACGGGTTCGGCGTCGAGGCGGGCAAGCCGCTGGCCTCGAACAAGCGCATCCGCAAGATCGCCTTCACCGGTGAGACCACGACCGGCCGACTGATCATGCAGTACGCGTCGGAGAACCTGATCCCGGTCACCCTCGAGCTCGGCGGCAAGAGCCCCAACATCTTCTTCGACGACGTCGCCTCGAAGAACGACGCGTTCTACGACAAGGCGCTCGAGGGCTTCGCGATGTTCGCCCTGAACCAGGGCGAGGTCTGCACCTGCCCGTCGCGCGCGCTGATCCAGGGCGGCATCTACGACGACTTCCTGCAGCAGGCCGTCAAGCGCACCGAGCAGATCAAGCAGGGGCACCCGCTGGACACCGAGACGATGATCGGTGCGCAGGCCTCGAACGACCAGT